>JAISOS010000082.1 GCA_031275485.1 Clostridiales bacterium
AAGGAACATTTCCTAAAAGACGTTCCTTATAGGAGTATTTGTCGTAATTCCATGCATATTTTATATCATTTCATATACTCGGTATATCATAAATTCGGTTTTTAAACAAGCACTAAGAATAATAAATTTCTTTCGAAACTGTGCCGACGGTATGCAAAAATTATCTGAAAGCTGTTTGCCGCCGACTCTCGCAAAAGATCCGATAAATAAAATATTAAAATTTTTCAAAAAGGGATGCGGGAAAAGTCTTTCGTTCACAAAAGGCTTTCCCCGTATAACGTAAAAAAACAGACCCGTTTTTTAGAGGCTAAAATGAGCGTTGCGGACAATATTTTCATTCAAAACTGCAGGGATATACTTTCGCGCGGTTTCAAGGATGACGGCTATCCCGTCCGAACGGTTTGGGCGGACGGAAAGACGGCTTATTCGTTTAAGAAATTCGGCGTAGTCAACCGTTATGCTCTGTGGGAAGAATTTCCGATTATCACGCTTAGGCGCACCTTTTTTAAGAGCGCGATCGACGAACTGCTTTGGATTTGGCAAAAAAAATCTAATCGCGTATCCGAGCTAAACAGCAAAATTTGGGATAGCTGGACGGACGAGAACGGCACAATCGGCAAGGCATACGGCTATCAGTTGGGCGTGAAATACGATTTTCCCGAAGGTAGGTTCGACCAAGTTGACAAAATCCTGTTCGATTTAAAGTACAACCCGATGAGCCGCCGTATACTCGCCTCTATGTACAACTTTACGGATTTAAAGGAGATGAAGCTTTACCCTTGCGCGTACAGCTTAACGCTGAATGTCAATGGTGGCAGATTAAACGCGATTCTCAATCAACGCTCGCAGGATATGCTCGTCGCAAACAACTGGAACGTTTGCCAATATGCGGTGCTCGTCCATATGCTCGCGCAAATTTCGGGCTTTGCGCCGGGCGAACTCGTACACGTCATAGCGGACGCGCACATATACGATCGGCATATACCGATTGTCGAAAAAATTATCGGCAATCCGATTTTTTCCGCGCCTAAATTTCTGATGGATAAATCCGTCGCGGATTTTTATGCGTTTAATACCGACAGCTTCGGCCTGGAAAACTATCGCTACACGGAATTGAATGAAAAAATCCCCGTGGCAATTTAGGGTGTTTTCAGACGGACGTATAAGGAGAATACTTAAAGAGGATGTTCTTTTTCAGGGATTATGCGAGAGGAACTTTTTCTTACAAGAAAAGGTTTCGCGCGCCCATTTTTGAAAGATCTCCGCATATTTCATATGAATTATTGAGATTAATTAAAATTTTCTAAACTAAATTACGGGTGCGGATTATGACTATGACGCTGATTGCCGCAAGAAACAGAGATTACGGAATAGGTCGCAAAAACGATCTGCTTTGCCGTATTCCCGAGGATATGCGTTTTTTCAAAGAGCGCACATCCGGTAAGGCGATAATAACCGGTCATTCGACTTTCAAATCTTTCAAGGACGGCAAGCCTCTCGCCGATCGGCTTAATATCGTCCTTTCGCGCGATGTCTCGCTGAAAATCGACGGCGCGCTCGTGTGCCATTCCTTGAACGGCTTATTCTCACTCTTAAAGGCTCGCGGCGTAAACGTCGCGTTCGTCATAGGAGGTCAAAGCGTATACGAGTTGCTCGCCGATTATTGCGGCGAGGCGCTGATTACCGAGATAGACGATGAAGCTGAAGCCGACGCCTTTCTCGCCGGCGTTGCTCCTCCGCGCTGGCGGCTTGAAACGCGTTCGGACACGAGGAATTATAACGGCTTAAAATACTCGTTTTGTCGATATATAAACACGGAAATAAAAGTCCCTCCCGTATAGCGCGGCGGTTGGAACTTGTCTACCGCTAAAAAACCTCTTCCAAAAGAAAGGAGCCATACCTCTGCATAACGGAGATTTGTATTAAAATGATATATCGCCCGCAACGGCGGTATGGGTGCGGTAAAGAGAATATCCGAATAGCCGACGGACGTTTTCTCATCTGTCCACTCCTTAAAAAAGCGGCGTCGGCAAATCCTCTTTTGCAAATCGTAACGATTTGCAATACGCGTTTGGCAAATGCATAAAAAAAGAATAAATATACTTTGTTAATATAATGAAATATTTAAATTACAGGAGAAACCCACATGAATTTATTAGGCGATTTTTTGAGCTCGACCGAATTTAAGGATTACGACGATTTTTACAACAATCTAAAGATTACCGTCAAGGAGAACTTTAATTTCGGCTACGACGTAGTCGACAAATACGCAACTCTCGCTCCGAACAAACGCGCGCTTGTCTGGTGTAACGACAAAGGCGAGGAACGTTCCTTTACTTTTAAGGAGCTTTCGAAGCTTTCGGACAAGGCGGCGGCGATGATGCAAAAATACGGCGCGAAGAAAGGCGATTTCATAATGACGATGCTGAACCGCCGCTATGAATATTGGATTATCGCGGTCGCCATTCACAAAATTGGTGCGGTCATAATTCCCGCCACCTGTATGCTGACCTCTAAGGACATAATTTACCGGTGCAACAGTGCGGATGTCAAGATGATTTTCGCCGTAAACGAGGAGGAAATTCTCTCGCATTTACGCGCCGCCGCGCCTAATTGTCCGACCTTAACCCGCATATTTACGACAGGCGAGAGCGATTTTATCAATCTGGCGGATGAATTAAACGAGGCGCCTGCAGTTTACGAAAAGACCGTCAACGAAAACTCTGACAAAATGCTTATCTACTTCACGTCCGGAACGACAGGTTTTCCTAAAATGGTTCTGCACGACTACGTCTATCCTATAGGACATATTATAAACGCGAAATTTTGGCAACGCGTACTTGACGACGGACTGCATTTCACAATGGCGGAGACGGGCTGGGCAAAATTTTCTTGGGGACAGATTTACGGGCAATGGATTGCGGGCACGGCGATATTTTGTTACGACTACTATGGCAGATTTACGCCTACGGACATATTGCCTTTGCTCTCAAAATACAAAGTTACTACGTTTTGCGCGCCGCCCACGATATATCGTTTCCTTGTCAAGGAAAATCTTTCATCCTCCGATTTTTCATCCGTCAAACATTGCTCTACTGCGGGCGAGCCTCTTAACGCCGAGATTTTCAATCAATTCGAACGCATAACCGACTTAAAAATTTGTGAAGGCTTCGGGCAGTCCGAGAGCGCCGTCATCGCGGGGACGTTCTCGTATCTCGCTCCCAAGCAAGGTTCCATGGGACGTCCTTCGCCCGTTTACCGTGTCGATTTGATAGACGACGACGGTGCGCCCGTTCCAAGCGGCGCAATAGGCGAGCTTGCCGTTCTCAACAAAAAGGATAACTTCAGTTTGCTCATAGGCTACTACAAGGATGAAGAGCGAACTCAGGTCGCGCTCGGCGGCAAATATTACGGCACGGGCGATTTGGCATACGCCGATAACGACGGTTATCTTTGGTTTGTGGGCCGCAAAGACGACATTATCAAAAGCTCGGGTTATCGAATCGGGCCTTTTGAAGTAGAAAGCGCACTACACGAGCACCCGTCCGTTTTGGAATGCGCCGTTACCGCAGTGCCGGACTCTCTTCGCGGTCAAATCGTAAAAGCGACTATTGTCCTTGTAAAAGGCTATGCGCCGTCGGACGAATTGAAAAAGGAATTGCAAGAGCACGTAAAAAAAGCCACCGCGCCCTATAAATATCCTCGCATCGTGGAATTTACTGACACGCTCCCTAAAACCGTCAGCGGTAAGGTTCTGCGTAAGGATATCCGCAAAAAAGATTCGGAATAACCCTTTGTTCAGTTTTAGCGGGTTTTGGCAAATTAAGCGTCGGCATTTTTGTAACTTCGTTCGCATCCGTATTATGCGCTATAATAGCGATACCGTTAGTTACCGCGAAATACTTATTTCCGCTCCAAGAGGATAAAGATTTATTAAATTTAGGGATGGCATTTATCAACCGTCCCTTTTCTATATATCAAGATATTTGCGCCGTGCAAAGCCGCCGCAAAAGCGGTCGGCGGCAGGTCTGTTATTAGGGTACGCAAAATCGATAAAATAGTTGAATAAAAAAAAGAAATGACGCGGAAAAATGACGGAT
>JAISOS010000008.1 GCA_031275485.1 Clostridiales bacterium
CAAAGGTTATTCGGGGTGAAAAAGGGGACGTTTGAGCTTATGTTGCTTGCTCTAACCGAGGCGTACAAGGCTTTACACAAAGCCGGAGGCAAGCCGCCGAAGCTGTCCGTTTTGGACAAACTCATCATTACGCTCGATTATTACAAAAACTACCGTCCGTAGGATAGAAGCGCCTTCGATTACGGCGTAGTCAAAGCGACCGTCTTTCATTCGATAACGCGGGTGGAAAGCGTTTTAATCAAGGACAGCTGGTTTCGCTTGCCCAACAAAAGAAAGCTGTGCGAGAGTAATTTTGACGTCATTGTGGTGGATTGCACGGAAGGTCCTATCCAAAGACCCAAAAAAGCAACGAAAATACTACTCCGGGAAGCAAAAACGGCAACATTAAAAACGCTTGTATTCGCCGAGAAATCCGGAAAAATTTTGGCGATAGCGCAAAGCGAGGGCAAAAAACACGATTACGCACTCTTTATGGAGCGGAACCGACGGTTGCGGCGAGATTGTCGTTTGCTAACGGATACGGGCTTTTTAGGAGTAAAAACGCATTTCGCAAACGCGGTTCACCCCGACAAAAGCAGTAAATTACATCCGCTTACGAAAGCCCCAAAGGAGAACAACCGCCGAATTTCCTCGGCAAGAATATGCGTCGAACACGTCAACGCACGGCTAAAAGCATTCAAAATACCGGCAAGCCCTTACCTCAACCGCCGAAAAAAATTCCTCCCGAGAACCGCGTTGATTGCGGCGATACTGAACCTGAATTTGGGTTATTGAATAAGTCTAATATTAAAAAAACGCCGAAAAACGACTTCTTCACGCCTTCGGCGCGCGCGAAAGATACGGGTTGCTATTCGATAGAAATTTACGCGGGAAGCTATCGTAATTTGACGAAAATCCGCAGAAAAAAATCACGTGAAAATACTAAAAAACGGTCGCGGTTCGATAGAAATTTATGCGGAAAACAAACTTAATTTAACGAAAATCCGCGCGAAAAATACCGAAAAACGGCGGCATTTATATCGGCGTAAATGAGAAAAACGGAAGGATTTTATGAAAAAAAAGATTAGACCCGTTCTCACGCAAGAGACGTTTTTGAATTACGCGTTGCTGGCGTATGTCGTCCTGATCGTCGCCTCCAACGTTATGGCGTCAAAGGTGATTTCCGTATTCGGCTTCCCGATAGACGCGGGGACGCTCACCTATCCTTTCACGTTTTTAATCGGCGACGTAGTTGCCGAACTCTTCGGTTACAAGCAGTCGCGGCGCGTAATACTCATAGGCTTCGCCGCGAATTGCGCCTTTTCATGTATGACGCTTATGGGCACCCTGCCGCAGGCATACGGCGCGGCTGACGCCCTCGCGAACGCCTACGACGTCCTTTTTTCATATAATATCCGCATTCTCGCCGCCTCGTTTATCGCATATCTTGCGGGCGCGCTGTTAAACGCCGCGTCCCTGATCTGGATCCGAAAACTGACGGGCAGAAAATGGCTGGCTCTAAGAACGATAGGCAGTACGGCTATAGGCGCGTTCGCGGACACGGCGGTATTCACCGTTACCGCGTGGGTATTCGTGCTCTCCGCGCAAGACATACTGATTATGGCGGCGATAAGCTACGCCGTCAAAATGATATTCGAGATCGTAATTGCCACGCCCGCAGACTATTTTATCGTGCCGCTGATAAGAAAACATATGAGCGACGGTACAAGACCGATAACACGCGGCGAAAACCGGAGTTCATAACGGCATATATAATTAATCTTATTTTTCTTGCTATTTACCGCGTTTCCGCCCGCGCTTTTATTGCATTCTTACTTGCGTTTTCGCGCTTTTTATTTGTAACTTATTGCGTTTCAACTCATAATTTACCGCGTTTCCGCCGGAGTCTTCTCGCGCTTTTTATTATTTTTCAAATTTTTTTACTTGCGTTTAGACGGTAATTGCCTTATATGTCCTTCTTATCGTAGCCCAATTCTTTTAAAAGTGAATAATTGTCTTGCCAATCCTCCCGCACTTTCACCCAAATTCTCAAAAACACCCTTTCGCCCGAAATTTTTTCTATGTCCCGCCTTGCCGCCGACGCGATTTTTTTCAGCATCGCGCCGCCTTTACCGATAATAATCGGCTTGTGACTTTGCTTTTCCGCGAGGATTTCCGCCTCTATATCGGCTATACCGCCGTCGCCGCGCAGAGTATAACGCGTTATACCGACGCCGACGCCGTGAGGTATTTCCCGCTCGAGGTACAATAAGGCTTTTTCCCTTATGATTTCACCCGCTAAAAAACGCAAATTTTTGTCCGTTATCATATCCTCCGAATAGTACTCTCCGCCTTCCTTCAAAAATTTTTTCAGCTCGCTTTTAAGCGCGTCAATATTCGCGCCTTTCAGCGCGGAAATGGGTACCACGGCGGTCACTCGTTTCATATCCGCGTCGTTGAACCTCAAAAGATTTTTCACGAGTAGCTCCCTGTCCGCCGCGTCCGTCTTGTTTACCGCGACGATAAACGGCGCCTTCGCGGCGTCCGCCGTTCTTTGGATTTGTATGTACTCGTCTTCGTCTATCCTCTTAGAGCCGTCCGCGACGTACAACGTGGCATCCGCGCCCGCGCGCGCCGTGCGGACGCTCTTTGACATATACTCATTCAGCAAACTTTTTCCGTGCTGTATGCCGGGCGTGTCGAGAAACACAATCTGATAACCCTCGCCGTGCATAACGCCCGTTATGATATTTCGCGTGGTCTGCGGACGCCACGAAACAATTGAAATCTTTTGACCGATAAGCGTGTTCAATAAGGTGGATTTTCCGGCATTCGGCTTGCCGATTATGGAAACAAAACAAGATTTATACATATGTTTTTATACCTTTGTTTTATGATTCTTTTGTTTTTTAAAATTACGCGGAAAAAGCCTTTTGTTCACAAAAGGTTTTCTCCGCGCTTCTTTCAAAAAAACTTTAATACTTTTATTTATTCCGTTTAATAATTTTATCTGACGATCCCGCGCGACAACCGGCGGCGTATACGCGTAGTATTAAAAGGCGGGATTTTCGCGGCGCGTCCGGTCCGAAAGAAAATTTTTGAAAGTCCGTTAGCGAACGGTTTGCCGACGCCCTATATAAGCCTCTTTAATCGGGGAAACCTTTGCTCCCAAGGAAAGGTTTCTCCGGCATAAAATCCTCTTTCCTAAAAAATCCCCGCTTTTTTAGAAAGCGCTCATTCCCTATCCCTCGTTATATTTATACTTCGCAAAATATCCTCCTCTATTTTGCGCATAACCGCTTCGGCGTCCTCGGTTCCGTGGTCGAACCCGAAAAGATGTAATAATCCGTGCAAAAAAAGATAACATAATTCCCGCAAATACGAATGTCCGTATTTCTCCGCCTGTTCCCTAACTTTATCGCCGCAAACCGCTATTTCGCCTAAGGTCAGCAATCCGTTTTCTGGGTTTAGATCGGCTTTGAAATCGCGCTTTTTTACGGGCAACGTCTTTATTTCAAGTGCGGGAAAAGAGAGCACATCCGTAACCTTATCTACGCCTCTATGCAACTTATTGAGACTTTTTATTTTTCTCCGCGAAAGACAGGAAACCTCCGTTTCAAATATATCTCGCTGTTTTAAATAACTAAGCGCGGCTCCGTAAACGCGCGCCATGTCCGCGTAATATTCGGACGGAAAATTTAATAAGGTCAGCATAAACGGTACCCTTTCTTTTTTATAAGCGGTAAAGGCGCGGGAGAGCCCTTTTGTAAACTTATCGGGCGCGGCGGCAAAGTATTCGCGGCGGATAGAACGCATTTTTATTCGCGGATATTTCGGCAAAAACCCTCGCCGTGTCTTTAAGCCCCGCCCGCGTTTTTTGTCTTTATCTCTTCTTTGGTAAATCCGCCTCTCCGCTCCTCGCGCTTTTTTACAAAAACTTTATCGTATATTTAACGGTTCCGCACAAAAAAAACGCCACGGATAGTTCTTTGCGGAGAAAAAGCTATATTAAATAATCGCCGCGTTTATGCTTTTTTTTTATTAACATCGTATTTTTCCGTCGGTCTTTTGTTCCCGCCGCTTGCCGGAGATTCCTTTTAAAAGGCGTCTTGCACCCGGACCGCAATAAAGTTAATAACCGTTATTAACGCTAAAGTTTTTGTGAAAGTAATGCGGAGAAAAACCTTTTGTTCACAAAAGGTCTTCTCCGCGTAAATTTTTAAAATAAAAAAACGCTATTCGTCCGATTTATCCGGAGATTGGTAGCGGACGCGGGAGTGGTATATATACGGGATATTTTTCAGCAGGGTATTTTTTATGATTTCAATATCTTTCAGGGATATGTCGCAATCGGAAAACTGTCCCGATGCGATTTTTTCGTCCGTCAGATTCGAGATAAGAGCGGCCGCGTCGGCGCTTTGGTTGGCTCTGACGGCGGATTCGACCGTATCGCAGATCATAATGACGGCGGATATTTTACTCGTGGGCTTGTCGTTGTCATAAGTATAGTTTAGGGCGGCGAGATTACCCTCCGTCATATTTTTCGCCTTATTATAAAAGAAAATTACGGGCGAGGTGCCGTGATGCTCTTCCGCCGCCCTGACGATTTCCAAAGGAAAACGCCTTTCTTTCAAAATCTGTACGCCGTTCTTGGTATGCGCTATTATTTTGCTCGCGCTGACCTCGGGAATTAGCTCGTCGTGCGGATTGTAATTGTTCTTTTGATTCTCGATAAAAAACTCCGGCGCTTTCATCTTGCCAACGTCGTGATAATACGCCGCGGCGCGGGCAAGCATAGGGTTTTCGCCTATCGCCTCCGCGCAGTTCTCGGCTAGAGCGGCGACGGCGACGGAATGATAATAGGTTCCGGGCGCCTTTTCCCTCAATTCCTTTAATACGGGATTTTTCGGATTTATATATTCAAAAATTCTGAAATCTGTGCAAACGTCAAAAAGCCTGTCGAATACGGGCAACAACGTCCAGAACAATACTACCGACGCCGATATAGAAACAAATTGCATTAACCCGTCCGTAACGGTATAGTCGTATGAAACGACGGCATAGATAAGCGCGAACGACGCCGCGATGAAGCCGAATAAAAGATTGTACACGAGTATATTCAAACGCTTTCCGTTTTTACCCGCGGCGAATATCATAAGCGCGCCGCCAAGCGTATTGCAGAGTACGCCGTAAATGCCGTCGTCTATTTCGTAAACGCCGCGGCTGTTCAGCACTATAAAGCAAATCGCGAAAGCGGTTATGAACAGATTAAACATAGCCGTCCTGACGTTCGTCAACGACGCGCACAAGAGAAAGAGAAATGCCGTCGGCACAAAAAACACCGAAACGTATTTCATAAGGGTAAGCGATGCGGTGATAGTCAGCGCCGAAATGCAAAGCGCGACGGCAAAAGGCTTTATACCGCCGGAAAGCGACATGGAAAAATATTTTTCGTAGGCGAAAAGTACCGCGTATACCAATAACAAAACCAAAAACATGGCGATAAGCTCGGCGTAATTTTCCCGGTCGACAAATTCGACGCGAACCGCAAAAAGGTAAAATAAGGTCGGAACGAGAGCCGCGCCCGCAGTTACGGGTAGCGCGATGAAAAACTGCGGACGTTTTTTTGAGCCGTCCTTCGTCTTGCTCTTGCCGAATCCGTTCGGATTTTTTAAGCGACTTACGCCGTCCGAAGCGGCGTTTGTTTCTTTTTTCATAAATAACATAAATCCTTAAATTAATTATTCGGGCGACACGCATTACGTTGCCTCGCCGTTTATAAATACATTACATATTTCCCGCATGGAAGTATCTAAATGCTTTCCGCGCGCCGGAAAGTATTCCGTAACCGTACCGTTCCGGAGCATTTTACCGTATTTTCGCTAAAAAATCGGTTTTTCGGCTTTATGCGCATAAGCCCACGCCTATATCAACCCGTAACGGCGTTTTTAATTTTATCGGCGGCACCGATATTGCGCCTTATTTTTCATATAAGCGAGGAGTTTTATTCTTTTGAGAACTTCATCGGCGGCGTTATGCCATTCGCTTGTTCCGTTTATTATGCCGACACGGCGCTTATGCTTTAATTTTATGTCTTAGGTTCCGAGCGGCCAAGGCGCGCCCGTATTATTTACCGGCGGAGCTTCTTTCGTAAGCGGCGATTATTTCCCGAACTAAACCGTTCCTCACAACGTCCCTTTGCCCGAGATAAACCACGCCGATCTTGTCTACGCCCTTCAAAATTTCCACGGCGTTCACAAGCCCCGATTTTTCCGACGGCAGATCCGTTTGCGTGACGTCGCCCGTCACGACGACCTTGCTTCGTTCGCCGGAACGCGTCAAAAACATTTTCATCTGCTCCCTCGTCGCGTTCTGCGCCTCGTCTAGAATGATAAACGAATTAGACAGCGTCCGTCCGCGCATATAGGCAAGAGGCGCGACTTCTATAACGCCGCGTTCTATGAGCTTTCTGTACGCCTCAAGACCGAACATTTCCTGTAGCGCATCGTACAGAGGGCGAAGATACGGGTCAACCTTTTCCTGTAAATCGCCCGGCAAAAAGCCGAGCTTTTCGCCCGCCTCTACGGCGGGACGCGTTAATATTATCCGCTCCGTCTGCCTATTTTTATACGCCCTTACGGCAAGCGCGACGGCGAGATAGGTCTTGCCCGTGCCGGCGGGACCTATGCCGAAGGTCAAATCGTTGTCGATAATCGAGCGGACGTACAGCTTTTGACCGGGAGTTTTGCAACGTATATTTTTACCCTTAGCCGTAACCGCGACGACGTCGAATAAAGGTTCGGTCTCGTCTAATCGCCCGTCCTCGAACAAATCGGTCAGAATTTTCAGGTCGTTTCTTTTGATGCCGACGCCGTTTCGCAGCAATCCGACAAAAGCGTCCAAAACGGCCGCCGCGTTTTCGGCGTTTCGGCTTTCGCCGTATATGTTGAGAGCGCCGTCTCCGAAAAAAAACGTTACGCCGAAATATTCCGATAAATACTTTATATTTTCATCGGCGTTTCCGAACAACGCTTTGATTTCCTCGAAATTATCTATTTGGTATTTAATTGTGACGGCGTCCAATTTTCCTCCGTATTTACCCGTATAAAAATTTATTTCCCGTTTTCGGCATTTCCGTATTTCGTACCGGTTTAACGACGATTAAAAAATATTTTTATTTTCAAGCGTTTCGTTATTCCGGCGGCGCGCGGTCGTTATTATCCTCCGCAAAGGATTTTTTCCTCGATCCCGGAATAATAATTCCGCCGTCCGTTCCGCTCGCGGGTACGGCATACCGTTATGCCGCGACCGTTACCGTCTCTCCTAAGAAATTTTCTCCTCGACTTCGAAATAATATTCCACTATCCTGACGCCGTCCGTTCCGCCGCCGCGTAAGACGTACCAAGAGTCGAGAATAGCGGCGTCTTTCGGCAGGCCTCCCTCCGCGTTCCTTTTCGCTTGCTCAATTAACGCGGATAATTCCTCCGGAAACGTCTTTTTCACGGTTTCGGCGCGCAATTCGTAATACGTATACCGCGTAACTTTCAGCGGCGCGGCGGCGAACAGATACCTTTCGTCGATTTCCTCCTCGAATAAAGGATACGGCGAAACGGGCGCGGACGTCTTTCCTATTTGAAAGCCGAAAATTTCCGCTCGGCTCACGCTTTTCGATTTTCCCGTCCGTACGGTCATTATTGTCGTTTCGATAAACGACGCGGAGCCCGAGTAATAAACTTTCGCGAACACCTCGCCCGAGGCGCGCGCCGGCACTTGCAAGCCCTCCGCCGCAACCGTGTACGGCAGAATCAATTCGCTCCCCTCTCTCACGGGCTCGCCCGCCTTGACTGCGGGCGTACCGCCAAACACGATTACGCGCGAAATTATTCCGCTTTTTTTCGCAAGAATCGACTCGGTTTTGCTCATATCGACTATCTCGGGCGGCGGCAATTCCTCGTAAAGATTTAATATCAGCGTCATACCGCTTATCCTGACGGACGCGAAAGCGATCCCATCTATGGAGCTTGTGATTAGGTATTCGATATGCTTTTTGTCGATTTTGCCCGTATGCGCGCCCCGCTTTATTCCCTGACTCTCCAAAAGGGCGAGTACTGCGGCGGCGTCCACGGTTTTTAAGCCGTGAATGCGAATTTCGTTCAGCCGTGAATTTACCGACCACAACAGCGCGCAAACTATCAAAATTCCCGCGACCAGACCCTTCCGTCTGAAAAAATTTCTCAATCCGAAAAGCGGTCCGCCTTCTCCTTGTACGCGATAATCATAGCACACTTTCTCAAAAAAAGCAATTATCTTTTGCCTTTCATTTCTTTTTACCCTAAAAGAAAGATCGTTTCCCTTGATTTCCGCGTCAAAAACTACTATTTTCAGCGCGGCAAGCTCGGAAAGAACCTTAGAACAGTTCAAAACCGGAAGAGTAAAAGCGACATAATCCATAGAAAACGCCTCCTTAAGGCTTTAGAAAACACCGCGCAATGTATTTGCGGCGGCTTATTATTTGATTATTTTTTCATCCGTCCAGCAGTTTTCTTCTCCATACGGTAGACGAAGGCTTTTGAAAATTGTCCTTAGCCGGCGAAAAATTTTCTACGAAATCCGCGCCCGCGCCGATCGCTCGGACGCGTTTTACGCGGCGGAAAAAAAGTATCCGCAATACGGTTTAAAACTGCAATCATTGTATTTTGCAAATAAAAGGTTTGCCGATTTGTTCCCGCCGCGCAAAAACCGGATCGTTATTTCTCAAACGAAAGACTGTTCAATTTGCCTTTTACGCTCGCGCTGTCGTACGAAAGACAGGTCAATTTGAAACCGCATCCGATTATAACAAGCCGCCTTTTTTTTAGCAAAAAAACGATGCGTTCCCCGCCGAATTCGCATACGCCCCTATGCCCTTCGACGTATATCCCGCCGTCGAATATGATAATTTTGCAGCCGCCAAGCTCGTCCGCGTTTAATTTATCCTTTAAATCCTCAAGGAAAACCATACCGCCTCCCGTTTTTTTGGAGTGCCCGACGCGAATTGTCCGCCCCTCCGTTTTTACGGATTGTTTTAATATATTTCAATATATAGCCGCCATCTCTAAAATTCTCTCAAAATTTCGCGAGAAACCGTTTAAAGGTACCCTAATATTTTACGTATTTACGCGGTTTTTCAGTACCGCAAGCCGCGTAAAATAATAGGCGTATTGCGGTTTAGCAAAATTTTTCGTTGCAGACGTAGGTATAAAATACACAGAACGGCACAAAGCCGGCGATATATAAAAGAGAGCTTCTTTTGTGATAAAAAGGAATTCATATCGGTAAAAACAAAAAATACACTCGAAGTATTATGAATTGTACGGTATTTCATAATACTTCGAGTGCAATTTTTCTCATATTAATTCATATTTATATGAAGAAACTTAAAAGTTTCCTCTTTCCGTGCACCGTTCCCCCATCGCATATGTTAAAACACAAGGAGATTCGGCAAATTATTTAAGTCCGTCCCTTCCCGCACATGTTGGGGGCAACTCTATTTTTCCTTCGTTTTCGATTTAAAAATAAGCGCGAATATGAAGCTTAAAAAAATTGCCGCGCCTATGCCCGCCGCGGCGCCGTTCATGCCGCCCGTGATAACGCCCAAAAAACCGTGCTCGTTTACGGACTCGAACGCGCCCTTTACGAGTACGCTCCCGAAGCCGCTTATAGGAACCGTAGCTCCCGCGCCGCCGAATTCGACGACGTATCTGTATACCCCGAGTATTTCGAGTAAGCCGCCAGTCAGCATAAACAGAACGAGGATTCTCGCCGTGGTCATCTTGGAGTGATTGATCAGAATCTGCCCTAAGAGACATATCAGTCCGCCCGTAATAAACACCTTCAAATATTCCGAAACATATTCCCAAAACATAAATTCTCTTTTTTGCCTCCGCCAAGCCGCCGATTTTTAATTTTTGCAATTTTTTTTTATTTATACGCTTTCAGTCGAAAAAGCCGCGTCGCGCATCGGATTTACGCCCGCGTTTTTATCCGTTTCTATCCGCAATACTTACGGGTTTTCAACCGAAAAGGCGTGCGCGATTCCGGGTATACTTTCGCCCTGCTCTGCGGAGGTCTTCGACAACAGCGCACCCGTCGGTACGATCAGAACCCTGCCAAGCCTTCCCGCACTCATCTGTTTATATATGAAAGAGGAAAAAACCGCTCCGCAGCAGCCCGCGCCGCTCCCGCCTTGAAAGGCTTCCTGTCCGTCCTTATAAATCATCGCGCCGCAATCGTTAAACGATTCGGGCATATCTACGCCCTTTTCTTTTAAAAGCCGCAGCAGCAACGAATGTCCGAATTTGCCCAAATCCCCCGTCAAAATCAAATCGTAATAATCGGGCGCTCTACCCGTCTCCTTAAAATGCGCGTAAATACATTCGCACGCCGCGGGCGCCATCGCGGCGCCCATGTTATTCGCGTCCGTAACGCCCATATCTACTATTTTGCCTACCGTGCCGCCCGTAAGACGCGGACCGTCGCCGTTCACGGACAAAACGATTGCGCCCGCCGCCGTAACCGTCCATTGCGACGAGGGCGGACGCTGATTGCCCAACTCCAACGGATAGCGGTATTGCCTTTCGGCGGATGAAAAATGGCTGCTTGCCGCGCAGAGTACGCGGTTCATAAAGCCGCCGCATATCAACATTCCGCCGAGAATCGCCGCCTCGCCGAAAGTCGCGCACGCGCCGTACAGCCCCAAATACATGGAGTTATGACCGCGCGCCGCAAAGCTCGACGCTGTAATTTGATTTGAAATGTCACCGCTCAAAATCGCGTCTATGTCTTCAAAGGTCAAACGCGCCTTTTCCACCGCGCTTTCCATAGCGGTCTTTTGCATTTTGCATTCGGCCTTTTCATAGGATTTTTCGCCGAACGCGTCGTCCTTCAAATTCAAATCAAAGTAATCTCCGAAGTTTCCTTTTGCCTCCTTAGGACCGGCAACGGCGCTCGCGCCGATTATGAAAGGCGGCTTGTCGAATATAAAAGTTTGATTCCCGATTCTGCGCATAATAATTTTTCCCGCCGTCCGAAATTACGGGCGGTCTGAATTCCAAATTTTAATTTTTTACGGCGTATTAACCCGACAGAAAGCAAGCGGATAGTGGGCAGTTCCTGCGTCGCGCAAGATGTTTTTTGCGTGAGAAAAGATTAACGCGGCGTAAAACCAAGCCTTAAAACGCCGTTTACCGCGTTAGGCGAGCACGCTCTAATTTCGACGGTTAGTTTCACTTTAAGCGTCAAAATTCCCAATCGTTTTCATAAAATAATCGATCAAAATAATTGCGCGGCGCTATCGATACAATAGGCTTGAAATAATTTTGACGGTGCAAAAATGACACTATTTAAAAAAAATTAACCAAATTTTATAACGGTATAAAATTCAGATTAGCCATTCGGCTTCAGCTCAAAAACAACAGCTTGACTATGCCCGACACGACTGACAAAACTATCCCGAACACTATGACCGGACCGGCGACGGTGAACATTTGCGCG
This sequence comes from Clostridiales bacterium, assembly GCA_031275485.1. Taxonomy (GTDB): domain Bacteria; phylum Bacillota; class Clostridia; order Christensenellales; family JAISNN01; genus JAISNN01. The sequence continues at coordinate 11,512 of JAISOS010000008.1, forward strand.
CAAATCCCGAAAACCACGCCCTCGCGGTTATGTTCTATCGCCGCCGAAGTTACCGAATTCGCGAAACCCGTAATGGGCAAGACGGACCCCGCGCCCGCTTTTCTGCCCAATTTATCGTACAGTCCGACGGCGGTAAAAAAGGAACCTAAAAAAATCATAATGATTGTGACGTAAGAGCTTAATTGCGGCGCCGTCGGACTTAGAATTTTATCCAAAACGTCCCTTACCGCCTCGCCTATACAGCAAATCGAACCGCCTGCGATAAACGCGAAAAGCATAGTTTTTACCTTGCGGGTTTTCGGCGAGTTTTCCTCCACAAATTTTAGATATTCCGTTTTGTCCATACTGTTTCTCCGCGTTATCCCGTATTATTTTTGCGCTTCGCCGCTTAACAGAGGCATATTTTCCGTCCTGCAATCACGGCGTAAAGCGCGTAAGGTAGTTTGAGTAATTTACTTTTTATTCTCCACACAAAATTTTATTTAATCCGTTTTATCCATATATTTTTCCGTATTATTCCGCGCTTTACCGCGCCGAAAACTATTTTTTTCGGTCGCAGACACGTTTCTGACCATCTCCCCGCCGGTTCTATCCACCAAGGATTCTCTGTCTTCCGCGTTATCCAAAATCCGCTCTATATCCATAAACAATTCTCCGAACCGATTTTTAAGCCGACGCCGCGAAACGCCGCTTGCGGCTTCAATAATATTGTGGATAAAAAAATCAATTTTATACCTTTTTGCACATATTTACGCGGTAAAAAACGCCGCGCATTTTTAAGCAAAAAAAGACCGGCGAAAAACGCCGGTACAGAAGAGTAATACAAAAAAAATCCGTTAGCCGCTTACGGCAAAAAATTCAAGGTTTATCTTTAAGCGCGATTACAATTCATAACGACCGTATTTTCACGCCGAAATACTCCAAGAAAGGTATTTTTAGAAACTTTGAGACACAAAATACTTAAATAGATTATATATTCCGAGATGCGCAGTATAAAAACGGATTATATATTACGTGCTTTCGCAAACCGATTAGTCCGCCCCCCCCCTTGCATCACATAGCGGACGCAAGGCGCGGCTTTCGGCATTTACCGCAAAATATATTCGGTAACCGTTCGCTTAAATGCGCTCGCAAAACGCAAACATGTCGATCTTCAATTCGGATTATTTTATCGGATGCGGCTTAAAAACGTATAACGGCGGCTTTGAAAGGCGTAGCGCGCAAAAGCGCAACGTATCGGCCGTTCCGCGCTGCGGTGCATAGCGCCCGTTTTACTTATGCGAAAAGTCCGTATATTTGCAAACCTCGGCTATCGCCGCCTCTTTTCTTTGCTCGAACAGTCTTTTGTTTATTTCAAATAAATTACCGCCGTTCGTATCTATCGAGACTATGAGCGGTCCGAATTCCCCGACGCGCAAAATCCAAAACGCCTCGGGCATTCCGAAGTCCTCCCACTCGACGTCTATGACTTCTTCGACGGCGGCGGCGGCGGAAACCGCGCAACCTCCGGGAAACACGCAATACAGCGTCTTATATTCCGCGCAGGCAGAGGCGGTTTTTTCACCCATTCCGCCCTTTCCTATTATGATTTTCACGCCCGTCTTTTCTATGAACTCGCTCTCGTACATTTCCATGCGGCGGCTTGTCGTCGGTCCCGCGGCGATTATTTGAAAACCGCTCTCCCGCGTACCCTTAACTATCGGACCCGCATGCATAACCGCGTTTCCCCTCAAATCGAAATCAGGCAAACGCCCGCCCTCGACTACGCGCCGGTGTCCGTCGTCGCGCGCCGTCGCGACGATACCCGTAAGATACACGGTGTCTCCAATTTTTATGTTCGCTATGTCGGCGTCCGATACGGGCGTAACGAGAATTTTTTTCATTTAATTTTCTCCGTTCTTACAAACGGCCGGCTTTTGCCGAGACCGCGTTTTCAATATTATTATCGTAATTTGCTTGTCGGCTTTTACCGGTGTCGGAAGGCGTTTTACGCGTTCCGCCGGTTCTCATAACGTCGGTTATTAGAGCGGGTTATCAAAGAGCGCGACCGTATCATCAAAGAGTACGGCTTACATTCACCGGAGAAGAGCTTACAGCCAAATTGCGACGCGCGTCCGCCAGAAAGCGAAGCGGCGCATACCGTCGATTTGCTTACTTATTACCCTTTGCTCGATTATGGGATTCGCAAAGCATTTGGCAATTGCCTATGTCCGTTCCGCCGCCTTTGCTCCAAGCCGTCACGTGGTCGGCGTCCATATCCTTTTGCGCCCATATTTTTGCTCTTAGCAGCATCGTGTCCGACGGCGCAAAGAGGGTCGTTGGACACGCCTCCCGATTTCGCCTCCGCCGTTTGCCTTGTGTAAACGGCTTTCTTCGCGGCCTCGCCAAATACGCGAACCTCAGCAATTTTGTATCCGTTTCCCCGCCCAAGTCGTACTTTAAGACTTTACGGTTTGAAATATCAGCTTTGACAAGCCGACGCTTCCAGATCGGCATATCAGTTTCCGGATTGCCGTAAGCCCTCCAAACGGTGAAATTCATATCAAAAATGTTGTTTTTGTACAACCCAATATATCGCCATAATAAAACGAGCAAAGCTACTCCGAATCCGAAATTTTGCGAATATTTATGCGGCGCTCGACTTATATTTCCGTACACGGTTTTTTGGGGGAAAGTGCCCGCATAGTTTCTCCAAATTATCAGCTAAGCACTCGCAAAGTAATTGTACGCGACTGGCTACGAGCGTTACCGTGCAACATCAAGCCGGGAGAATAGTCGCATGAAGCATTTTCTAAACCTTGTCTGTAATCCTCGTAGTCGTTTATGGTTATCTGATAATGTCCGCTTATTGTATTTGTAAATATGACTTCATTATATCATAACTAATAGCGCAAAGTCAAGCGCTAAATAAAAAACACGAGTGGACAAATAGCAATTTAAATGGTATAATAAAGGTATGGAAAAGAGAATAACGGAATGCCCGAGGTGCGGGGCAAAAACAAATCAGGTATGGCATGGGCATAACAGGTCAGGCACACGCA
>JAISOS010000015.1 GCA_031275485.1 Clostridiales bacterium
GTATGCGGGAGGCTTTACGATTTTATCAACGGCGAGTTTTTCAAGGGAGAGTTGATAAAGCCCGTGATAACGGTTGCGCCCGACGTGCGGAATAAGGCGACGGGATGGTTTGTGCCCAAAGAGGTATGGAAAGAGAGCGGCGGGGACAAGGGCTAAACGGTGTTGAACGTAAACCGCGAATTTTCTCAACCGTACGCTTATAGATATCGCCGAAACCGTTTTGCGCGGAATGTGCCGTCGGTACGCTTATGTCAACAGGATTCAGAATTGTTCGCGGCCGGGTAAATATCATAACAGGTTGTTTAAGCGAATCGCGGAAACTCACGGTTTAGACGCGGAAAACGTTCGGTTAATCGGCTGGGCGAAAACGGCTTTAACGGATAAAAGCGAAGCTGTAATCGGGAAGTTTTTAACCGATGAAAAGGTGATATTCCGTTTACCCGTTACGACGGGTAAACGGATAAAAAGCTCGAGTACCCGCAAATATATTTGTCCGCGTTGCGGAGCCGGCGTTCGGGCGACAAAGGAAGTTCGCGTTATTTCCGGAGATTGCAACGAATTTATGCAAAAACAATACGAGAAACAACACGGAAAATCGCACAAAACGGCGGAAAAATAATGTGAAAAACCGTATAAAACGGCGCGGAAACAATATACGGAAAATAAAAACAATATGAAAGTAACGTTAAAATGACGTAAAGACAGCGTAAAAACGGCATAAAATAACGTTAAAACAATAAAAGACGGCCTCAAACGGAGCTTACCGTTCAGAGAGCGTGTTTACATAAAGCGCAAACGGCGCGTTTTTTTTGCGCTTACTCGCTCATTTCGGCGTTGATTTTCCCCGAGTAACGCCGCGCGGCGTCAAAAACCTCGAAAAGCGCGGGAACCGCCTAAAATCCTCCCGTTTCCGTTTGCGCGAACGCTGTATAATTAAAGGAAGCTTACGTCGGAAATTTAAGGCGCGTCGACACTATACGCTCCGCCCGTTCTCTATTTTCGCCGCCAATGCCGCGGCTACCGCATACATATCTCCCGCTATCGCCTCGTCCGCGATTCTCATAACGGGCGCGTCGGGATTGTTATTGACGGCTATTATATGCACGTTTTTTTTAATTCCGGACAAAAATTCCGCCGAGCCGGATATGCCGAAAGCGATCAAAAGGCGCGGCGAAACGGTTCTTCCGCTCAGTCCTATTTGCCGCGATCTAGGTAGCCAGCCTCTCTCGGTTATCATACGCGAACACATCAGCGCCGCGCCGAATTTTTCGCTTATATTCCGAAAAATCTCCAAGTCCTCTTTTCCCCGCAAGCCGCCGCCCACGGCTATTACGGCATCCCCCTCCGAAAACTCCTCTTCCGCGCCCCCGATTATGCGTTTCTCCAAAAATTTGCATTCCGCGTTCGCCGTTACCGCGTCGGCGCGCCGGCGCACTACAATCGGTCTCTTTACGCCGGTCTTTTCCGAAACCGCCGCAAACGCGTCCGCTTCCTCCCGTCTAATCTCCGAACGCCGCGTCAAATCCGCGCCCCCGAAAACCGTCGCAAACACGCCCGCCCTAGCCGTCGCGATTTGCGGCCGCGACATAGGCGTAACAATTTCGGCAAGCGTCTGCCCGCCGAACGCGGGACGGATTTGCAAAAGTTCTCCGTCGCCGTTCATTTCAAACGCGGTGCAATCGGCGGTCGCGCCCGTTTTCAAGAACGCGGCTGTCGCCGGCGCGACCGCCCGCCCCTCCGGAGTCCCCCCCGCTAAAAACACATCGGGGCGCAGTTCCTCTACGCACGCCTTCACGGCGACGGCATACGGCAAAGCGTCGAATATTTGAAATTCCGCGCCCTCGTAAACGTATACCGCATCGAGTCCGTTCAATTCTTCCGACAGCTTTTCGCTCCCGCCGAACGTTCCGTTTCCCGCGATTATCACTCCGTATATCCGTGTATTTTTCGCCGCCTTTTTAAGCCGCAGCGCCTCGCCGATAAGCTCGGAACAAACCGGCAACAGTCCGCCGAATACGGAGAACTGCAAATATATAAGTATAGATTTTTTCATTTAAAAATTCCTTCGTCATAATGTGGAAAATCTTTTGTGAACAAAAAGGTTTTCCCCGCGTCCGTTTTCAAAAAAACTTCCGTATCATCCGCTATTATCTACGCCCGCGGCTAAGCGCGAACCGCTATCATTTTCACACGCCCTTTTATTCCAAAACTTCCGCGCTTTCCGCGCCCGCAATAAACCCGGACCGCGCTCTTTTTATACCGGAATTTCGGCGCGCGATATCCTTGAATTAACCTTTTTCCCCACCGTTTTATAAAAATTTTTTTACGGCGGCGGCTATTCGTTCCGCCGATTTTTCAGGCGGCTCCACTATCGGCGCGCTCTTTGCCCCGTATATCAAAGCGCGTATTTTTTTAACCTTTGTCGGCGACGCGACAAACCCGTAATGCTCCGCCGAAGCGTCGGAAAAATCCGAAACGCCGAAAACCGAAATCTTCGATTCGGCGGCTTTTAAAAAGCCTTTAAGCGACGCGGCGGCGCGGGGCGCGGCTTGTTCGCTCACGGCGGCGACCATAGGAAAACGCGCCTTAACCTCCGCGGAAACTCCGCTCAATTCCTGCGTAAAATACAGACGTCCGTCCGGCTTAACCTCGATTTTTTTCACCCATCCGACGACGGGAATGCCCAATTGCGCCGCCAATGAAAAAGGAACCTGACCGGTATCGCCGTCGGCGGTTTGCCGTCCGCAAAGAATCAAATCCGCGCCTCCTAAGCGTCCGACGGCCTGCGCCAGCGCGTATGCCGTGGCGTACACGTCCGAGCCGCGAAATTCCCCGCCGCTAATCAGTACGCCCTTATCCGCGCCGATTGCCAAAGCCTCTTTTAGGATGTTCGCCGCCGCAGGCGCGCCCATAGACAGAGCGGTGATTTCCGCATCCGAGCCGCCTAAACGGTTCTTTATAAAGAGCGCGGCGGCAAGCGCGTGCGAGTCGCACGGATTCATCACGCCGCCCGAGCGGATCAGCGTACCGCTTTTCTCGTCCACCGCCATATATCCGATAAGCGGAACCTGTTTTATGCAAACTATAATTTTCAAAATTCGACCGCCTGAATTCGTTTTTTTAAAGCTCACGCGCCGTAATATTTTTTAATAAGGCTCTTCGCGGGGGGGGGCTACCGCCCGTAAACGTAAAATAAAAAATTGTCATAACGGCGCTTACCTATCTCCCCGCAACCGCAATCGTTTTGCCGTTACGCAAGACCGCCGCGATCGTATTAAACGTTTTGCTCCATCTATCGACCGCAACCGTCTTGCCGGCGCGGCCGTTCTATGCCGTCGATAAGATCGACCGACGCTTTCTATTCGCCTCCCGACCGCAGTCGATAGCAATTTTTTGTCCCCGCCGCGTTTCGTCGCCTGCCGCCGCCGGAACTTCTTCGCAAGCGGAAAATTGTTTTTTCAAGGTTCCGGAGTTCATTTTTCCCTTCATTAATAAGCGGATTTATCCGCTTTCCGCGTTTTGTTCGCTCGGATAATTATACCGCATTATTCCTTTCTTGCGGCGTTAGGAAAAAAAATCGAGACGAATATTTTATTCTTATATCGTTTTTACTATCCGCCTTAATAGTAGCCGCGCCGTTTTTATATCGTTTTCAATTTATTTTCATACCGTTTTTCGCGTTATTTTTATACCGCTTTACCGTCCGTTTAACCGGCGAACTACGCACGCGTCCCGTCCGGGCGATATAATTGCGCCGTCCTCGTCAACGTACCCGTAAAGACATTTTTTTCTTTCCCTTTCGTCCAAGCCGTTGACCGCCTCCGTCGCGGCGTGACACATATCCCGAAATTTTTGTAAATTTTCTTCGCCCTCCGCCGCCCAAGTTTCGCCGCCGCCGCAGTCCTCGAACAGATCCGCCGCCGCAAAGAGAGCCTCTTCGGTTTTTTCCGCGTCCATGCCCGACAATTCAAAGTATACGGCGGCTTTCGCGGCGTCGGGAACTTCCGGCAAAACTTTCAGCGCGGAATTAACGGTTTGCGCGCCGCGTATCAACCGCAAAGTTTCCGCGCCGAAAAACGCCAAAGCCGCGAGCAAATCCGCGCCGCCCGCATTACCGCCGCGCCTTTTCATAAGCGCGTCCGTAAAATCGAACGCGGATTTTTCCGAATCGAAAAAACAAACCGCGCCCCAAAAAACGATGTCTTTCCGCGTAAGTCTCAATTCAAATTCCGCCGCCGCATACTTTGAAAACTCGCCGTTTTGCACCGTATTTTGTCTTATCGCGCCGCAAACATCCTCGCCGTTTTCCGATAAATTCGGTTTAATTTCGCAGAAAGTTCCCGCGCCGCCCCGCGCCGCGTTCCGCTCCGGTACGCCGCAAGTCTCCAAATCCTTTCCCGCCGCGCCGCAAAGCCGCGCGATTTCGTTTTCATCGTTTATAATCCTCGTATTGCCGCAAGCGTCCGCGATTTTTACCGACGCTATATGCTTTGCAAAATCTCCCTTTCGGAGAAAATTCAGCCCGACCGCGCCGCAAGCGAACAAACCGCCCGCCGTAGCGTTTTTTTCGGTCGGATTAGGCGCGAGCGCATACTCGCCGCCGCGAAAATCCGCATCCTTCCCGTCCGTCGTTTTCGGTTTTTTCAAAAACTCCTCTATCCGCTTTAGCGTAACCCCGGCTTGCGCCCGGAGAACGTATCCGCAAACGTTTTTTTCGCCGCAGTTCTCCCGTATCCCGTTCCCGCCGCGTTCATTGAGCGCAAACCCGCAATCGGTTCCAGTAACGCCGAGAATTCGGTCCATTTTTTCCGTTGATATAATAAGCCCGCCGTTCGGCACCGCGCCGCCGGAAAACCCCGTGCGCGCGCCCTGTACCGTAACATTCAAATTGCGCTCGGCGGCAAAGCGTAAAGCCTCGGACAATTCGGCGGCGCACTCGGGAAAAGCGATAAAATCCGCGAATCCTACCTTTCGGGATTCATCGCGCAAGTAGCCGCAATATTTATTTTCAAAGGGCTTTATTTCCATAGCTTTTTATCCCTTTTCAGCGCAATTTTCGCCGCTTTCGCACCGTTTGTTTCGCACCGTTTTTTATCGCTTTTCACGTCGTTTTAATATCGTTTCCGCGTAAATCGCCAATGTAATTTTTTGCCGTTTTTTCGGCTCAATTCCATTTTAACGCCGTTTCAAACGCGTCGCAAAAGCGTCTTTTCAAGACAACTCAAAGCTTTCTCAGCGTCGGCTACAATCCCGTAATCCGCGCAAGAAAATATAGGCGCGTCCGCGTCCGTATTGACGGCGATAATTTTTTTAGATTGCTCGACGCCCGCCATAAACGCCGACGCGCCGGACACGCCGAAAGTTACGCACAAATCGGGAGCGATAACCGCGCCCGACTGCCCGACTACAAGCTCCGCGATTTCCGAGGAGTACGCCCCGCTTTTACCACCGCCGATTTCGGTCGCCAACGCCCGCGTAATTCTCGCCTCTCCTCCGATTTTTTCGGCAAGCCTTTGCAACCGCTTAAAATTCTCTCCGTTTTTCAGGCCCAGTCCTCCGATCAACGCGACGCGCGCCGTCTTTTGCGCGGGCGGCGAAACAGTGAGGATTTGCGGAAAAGCGACGAGAGGAATTTTCGCGTCGAGGTTCGAGCCGCAGACCTTTCTCACGGCATAAAAGACCCCGTCCTCCCGCGAAACCTTAAAGACGTTCGCGGCATACGCGGTTTTCAGCCTACGCGCAAGCGCGGCAAAAACGAGATTTGCGCTGTATCCCGAAACCGCCGCGAACAATACGCGGCATCCCAAACCGGCGCATAATTTTTCGAGTTCGTCCGCCCGGCTTTCCGCGTAAGCGCGGCTTTTTAAAGCGTCCGCAAATTCCGTAAATTTGTTTCCGCCGACGCCTTCGTCCGCAAATACGGTCAATACGTTTTTATACGCGCCGCCGCCGTTCTGAAATGCGGGCGGCTTCTTTTCACGCGCGTTGCCGCCGCTCGGAAACGCGTTCAACACACTCCCGCTCTTGTCGCCGCTATCCGTAAATACGATCCGTTTGTTTTTACCGGCATTGCCGACGTCCGTAAAAACGTCCGACAGGGCTTTCAATCCGTTCGCGCCGCCGTCTTCCGGTACCGGTTGTAATATGCCTCCGGATCCGCCGTCTCCCAATACCGATTTCAATCTGTACGCGGCTTCGCAGCCGCCGAATTCGGGAAATATCACAAAAACTACGCGCGGCATCTAAAAATCCCCCGATTTCAATAAATCCGTCAACCCGCCGACCGTCATAACCGCGCACTTTTTTTCTTTCTTAAAATACGCGAATTTGATTTTCGGATTATTCGCGGCGGCGAAATACTTCGCCGCCCGAAGTATTTCGGGCGTCTTTTCCGCCGTCGCCAAAACCTCTTTCAGCGTAGAAATTCTAAGTCCCTCCGCGCCGCCGTTGCCGACGGAGACAACGCAGGGCGCCGAGACCTCTATTTTTGCGCCGACGTCGGTTTCGACTAAAAAAACGCCCCCCGAAAAAGCGGCGGTCGAAGCCTCGAACAGCGGGAGTCCCAAAAACTCGGCTATATAAAAAGGCACCGCGCCGCTATCCGCGCACCCCGCCTGTCTGCCCGTCAAAATTAAATCCGGAGCAATCTCTCTCAATCTCTCCGCAAGTTTTTCAGCCGTCCGCATCGAATCGAACCCGAATCTTGAAGCGCCCCCGTTCGCCGCAAAATCGCTCCCGGCTCCGCCGGAGACGGCGTTATCCCCGACGCCCGACGCGGCGATGTTTACGCCGCAGTTTCCAGATAGCTCCGTATCCGTCCGTAATCCGTCGCCTTCCTGCAAATCCGCACCGCCCGCCGAGGCGGCATTATCACGAAAACCGTAGGTCCGCAATCCGCCGGTGTATCCCGATAGTTCCGCGCCGTCGGTCAGAACCTCGACCCTATCAAATCCCGCCGCGAAAAGCGTCCGCGAAAAGGAGGTCTTTAACGCGTCCGCAGCGGTCAGCGCGATACAAAAGACGGGCGCGCCGATTTTCCCGCCCCCGTCCTTTATGCGTAGCGCAATCTCGAGCGCGCTCTCGTCAAAGCAATTTATAACGCGCTTGACGTAAGCGAGATCCGTGTTCTCCGAAAAATTTTCCCAATCCTCGGCGAGCGCCTGTACGAAATCCGGCACAACCTTAAAACAGACGGCTATTTTTCTTGCAAACCTTTTTTTTAAAGTCCCGCCTTTATCATCCATTTGCGCCCCCCAATTTTTCCGCGCCGTCCTTAAAAACGACGATTCCAATTTCCGATCTCTTTTGAAAGCCTCGCTTTTATCTCTTATTTAACGTCCGTAAAAATTACGCCCTTATTCATAATCCCGTTAGGATCCAGAGCGTTTTTCAATCTGTACATAACGCCGTATGACGAGCCGTGCTCCTCTGGCATCCAGCGCGTGCGGTACTTGCCGGAGCCGTGGTGATGGGCGATGCTGCCGCCGCGCTTCAAGGTCTCCTCCATAATGACGCGAATAACGCTCATATAAATTCCGCGCGCTGTCTCGGGCTTGTCCTTATCCGCCGCCGCGCCGAAAGTAAAGTAGATATTCGTGCCCTGCGCATAGCTGTGCGACGAATGCCCCGCGATACTGACCAGACTCGGAACCTCCCGCGGCGTCCTTTCCAAGACCGCCTCGTATATATCGCCTATCTCCGACCAAGGCGCGGAAATCTCGCAAGTGTCGGCAATCGCTCCCAACCGATAATATTTATATTTATCGAGATCCGCGCATACGTCGTTTCTGTGTTCGAGCCAGTGTAATACGGGCTTAACGCCCAAATCGACGACGCCGAATTCCTTTAATATCCCGTCTACGCCCTCGCCAATCGCCGCCGCTATCGTTTTTGGACCCTCCGCGAGCAACAGCAAAAGGCAATATCCCTGAGGCGCGGGAGCTCCGAAGTCGCGCTCCGTTTCGATAGGATCGTGCAGGCGGACGACGGCGGGACGGAAGCCCTGCGCCGTCATTTCGCGTAGCGCGGCGAGTCCGTTTTTCATGCCTTGAATACTATACGCTCTCATCCAACGGTTCTCGGGCGCGTAACGGAAAATTTTCAGCGTCGCCTCCGTGATAAAGCCGAGCGTACCCTCGCTGCCTACGAATATCTGACGCAGGTCCGGACCTACAGAGCGGCGCGGACTGTTTTTTATCCTGATTATTTCGCCGTCGGGCAACACCGCTTCCAAGCCCACCGTCAGATCCTCTATACCGCCGTAAAGCGTGGAAAACTGCCCTATACTGCGCGTTGCGAGAAGACCCCCGACCTGAGCCAGCGGAAGAGATTGCGGAAAATGTCCCGTCGTATAGCCGCGTTTATTGAGATAGTTTTCGAGATATTCGAGAGGCGTGCCCGCGCATACTGTCACGCACATATCCGTTTCGTTCAAAGCGGCTACGCCGCTCATTTTCGATCCGTTCAAAATGACGCCGCCCTCTTGGGGTTCGACGCCGAGCGTAACGCTTGAGCCGCCCGTTCTGGGCACGGCGGGAATCTTATGCGAATTCAAAAAGCGTAAAACCGCGCTTACCTCGCTTGTATTTTGAGGGCTTACGACGCACGCCGCTTTCGGTTCCCAATGTTTGCCCGCGCCGCGCTCGAATTGGCGAAAGCCTATGTAGTCCTTAGAGCAGTCTGAAATCACCCGCTCGTCCGTACTCACGCCGTTCTCCCCGACAATACCCTTTAGTTCCGCGATTAATTTTGTTTTTTCCATATTTTTAAATTCCTTATTTTATCATCGCGCTCCGCCGTTTTTTTTCGGCGTTTTTTATCGCTTTTCGACCGTTCTTTTTAATTGTTTTTCGACCGTTTTTTATCGTTTTTTCACTTCCGTACCGCCGATTTTTTGACGTTTTCACAACGTTTTTTCGTTTTAACGCCTAAGGTTTTTACCGACTTTTCCGCGACGCCGCGCAACCCTTACCCGCTCAAATTTTTACCGCATTCATAGAACGCGAGGCGACGATATTTACTCCGGTATTCAAAATATTTTCAACTATCACGCCGCCGATTGTAACGGGAGCTTTAACGCGGATTTTATAGAGAACGTTTAAACATTCCCAGATTTTATCTTTTGGAATTCCGCCGTCCGCGATAACGGGCAGACGCCGCAAAATCCCTCCCGAAACCGCGACGGTACTCGTCAGCATTCTCATCGGACGCGCGTATTCGCTTACGCCGTGTTCGTAGCCTCTTTTGCAACGGTTGCCCTCGACGGACACGCATCCGCCTCCGCCGTTCACGCGCAGACGGCAGCTCTCGGGACACGCTATGCAAACAAAATCCTTAGTCATAATTTTCAGCTCCGAATTTTTATTTTCAGGTCGATTTTTATTCGTTTTTTATATCGGTTTTCAGCGTTTTTTACGGTTTTACACCGTGACTTTCGCTTCGATTTTTATCGTTTTTTATGCCGGGTCTCCGGCGTTTTTTGCGGTTTTATACCGCGCTTTTCATTTCGATTTTTATCGTAATTTCCGTCCGGTTTTTAATCGTTTCTATGCCGTTTATCGGTTTTCTCGCGACCGACGTCGCTTCTCAGTCAAAAATTTTTATTCGTTTACCGCGTCGATTTTTATTTCCCTTTCGGCGGCGCAGCACGGCGTCATCGACAGCATCTCGGGCGGCGCGATATAACGGCATACCTTTTTCTCCGCAACCGCGCCGTCGCATAAGCAACGCAGCTCCGCTCGCGGCGCGGAGGTTTTTACGCGCATAAAAAAAGCCAAATCCCGCGCCGCGCCCTTTCTCACGCGCTGAGGAATGACAAAATTTATATTCTCTCCCGCAATTACGGGCACATAACCGTCCGCTCCTCCGCTTGCGTTTTCCGTATTTTTATCGCTCGTGTTTTCTCTTAAAAATTCTACCGCGCCGCGCGCCGCGATTTCGCCCGACACGGAGACATAATCCACAAGGTCGAAAACGGCGGCGGCGTTCCCCGCCGCGAATATTCCGGACAGGCTCGTTTCAAATCTGTCGTTCAAGACCGCTCCCTTAGTGCGCGGGTCTATCTCCGCGCCCGCCTTTATAAGCAACTCGTTTTCGGGTATCAAACCCACGGCAAGCACAAGCAAATCGCATTCCACAACCCTTTCCGTTCCGGCTATCGGACGGCGGCTTCCGTCCGTTTTCGCTACCGTTACGGCGCGCACTCTGTCTCTGCCCTCTATTTTTGTGACCGTCGCGGAAAGGTGCAACGGTATTCCGTAATCGTCCAGACACTGCACTATATTCCGCGTCAAGCCGCCCGGCGAGGACATAACCTCGTACACGCCCTCGACCTCTATTCCTTCCAGCGTCATACGCCTCGCCATAATAAGCCCTATGTCTCCGGAGCCCAAAACGACCGCTCTTTTCCCCGGCAAATAACCGTCTATGTTTATGTACCGCTGAACGGCCCCCGCCGTAAGCGCGCCCGCAGGGCGTTCGCCGTAGATAAGCGCCTGACTTGCCGTGCGCTCGCGGCAACCCGTCGTCATAATCACGGCGCCCGCGCGGATTTCAAGCATTCCGTCGCGGCTGTTGCAGGCGTAAATTTTTCTGTCGGCGGTCAATTCCAGCGCCGTCGTATCCGCGTATGCCTTTATGTCCGATTTTTCGGTTTCGTCTATAAACGCCTGCGCGTACTCGTTTCCGCTCATTCGTTTTTTGAACCTATGAATTCCGAACCCGTCGTGAATACACTGCCTGAGTATTCCTCCAAGCTCGACGTCGCGCTCCAAAACGACCACCCTTTTCACTCCCGCCCTTTTGGCTTCCAATGCGGCGGCAAGCCCCGCCGGTCCCCCGCCGATTACGGCTATGTCGGTAAATTCCGTTTTCATTCTATTGTTTTCCGCCTTTTTTCTTGTAGGTAGCGGGGCTTTATACGGAGGGAATCTTTTGTGAACAAAAGGTTCCCCACCCCGCGCCGTTCCAAAAAATCTTAACGCTTTTTCAGCCTCGTCCGAACCGGTTTTACCCGGCTTTATACCAAGGATTTTACGCCCTTTTATTCCCCTTATTTCCGTTTTACGCGCGGTCTCATACCGCGCGCTCCGAGCTCGGAATCCCCTCTATCAAAGCGATTTTCCGTATCCCTTACAGCAATACCGCCAATACGCGCAAAACGGAGTCGTACGCGCCGTGAGCGACCGAGACCGAGAGCGTCGTGCATTTCCTGCCGTATAAGACGAAAACCGCTAAAACCGCCCTGATCGCGCTTGTCGATAAAACCTGAAGCGCATTGCCCGAAAGTATAAAATGCCACGCGCCGAACAACAGCGACGATACGGCTACGACGGCGATTTTCGGTAGATTCAGTCTTTGCAACGCTTTCAAAATATAGCCGCAAAAAAGCGTTTCCTCCGCGAAACCGACCGCGAAGCAATACGGCACGGCGAACAACGGATTATCGGGCGAGCCGAAAATATCTCTCATTCCTATCAGCAAAGGAACGCCGACAAACACGGCGCATAAAAGAGCGAATATAATTACCGCGTACGCGAGCTGCTTGCCAAAAAAATTCTTCGTGAAGCCTAAATCGGCAAAGCTCCGCCGCTCTATCGCGCAGTTGCAAAATACGGCGACGACGAATAAAAACGCCTGAACCGCGAACAGCGTCGTAATCCTAAACGGCGCGGGCATATCGAGCGAATAAAGCGTCGGCAACGCGAAAGTGAACCCTGCGGTAATTAAGACCGCCGCGGAAAGCCCTATGTATATATTCCTGCCGTTTACGCGCGGACACGGCGCGCCGCCGACGCTTGTCTCCATTTATCTTTCACTCCCGCCGATTGTTTCTATTCGCGTTTTCCTTGTCTTCTCTTTCGGTTTAATCAGATCGTAGCTTTGCGCGATCTGACGCTTTATCTCGCCGTCGGGCACGTCCGAACCGATAACTACCGTATTCCAATGCCGCTTGTTCATATGATAGGCGGGTTTTACGCCGTCGAACGCCCCGCGCAGGAAATCGGCCTCGAACGGATCGCATTTCAGATTGAGATACAAATCGCCGCCGCGCCGCATAATCAGCGCGAAGCTCTTTTTGTTCACCCTATGCCGCATTACCGCCGTAGCGTGTTCGTCTTTGTCCGCAACCCCGTCAAACGGATAATCCTCATACGCGAACTGGAACGTCAGACAAAAATCAATTATAGCTTGCCGCGTCATAGTTTTTACCTTATACCCTATCTTGTTTGAAAAAGAAGGACTTACGCGGGGAAACCTTTTTCAAACGCGGGGTTTTGCCCGCAATAATTTCCAAAAACTTTAACGTTTTCAGACTTCGTTCAAACCGGCTTTCACACGATTCTATACCGCGAAATTCAGGTCTTTTATCCGCGTTTTCGGGAAGACCTCTTACGCCGCGAAGTTTAGTCTTAATTTTTATGTTTTTACGCCGCTTTCCACGGCGGAATTACTCTCGATTTTTTCGCCCGTCACTCAAACGCGGTTGCTTTCTATAAGCACGTTCGTACCCTCTCCGCGAAGATTTATTTCCGTCCGTTTTTTGCCCAATTCCCCCGCCATAATCTCGACTATGCGCGGCTGACAAAAACCTCCCTGACACCTACCCATTCCCGCCCGCGTACGGCGTTTCACGGCGTCGATAGAGGTCGGCGGCAGAGGCGAGCGCAACGCGTCCGCGATTTCACCCTCGGTTACGCTTTCGCAACGGCAGACAATCCTTCCGTACCGCTTATCGCGCTTTATAAGCGCGTCCCGTTCCTCGCGGCTTAAAGTCCTGAATTCGCTTTCTCTTTTCCTTATCGGATTATAATCCGGATCTAACGCGAGCGGCCGCCCGTTCTTTTTTGCCGCTTGCGCCAAAATTTCCCCGACCTTTTCGGCTATCGCGGGCGCGGAGGTAAGCCCCGGCGATTGGATCGCCCCGACGTTGATAAAGCCGTCGGTGATTTCGGACATGCCTATGACGAAATCCTCCTTATAGTCCGCGGGGCGGTTGCCGCTGAAAAAGCGTATTATGTCCGCGTAGGATATGCCGTATTCCGCGCCCTTGCTCATAGAATATTCCAGTCCGTCGGGCGTGGCGGCGCGGTCGTCCTTGTCGGGTATCTCGGAGGCGGACGGTCCCATAAGAATATTACCCTCGGGCGTCCTGCTCATAGCTCCGCCCTTGGTGTTCTCGTCGGTCTTTCTCGACCGAACGTTTTCGGGAGTGTACACGTCGACGAGACCGTTGAATTCGGGTCTCCTGTTCTTGTCCAAGATGGCGATTACGCCCTTGCGCGGATGTATCGTATAGCATGCGTCGCCCGCCATCTCGGAAATTTCGTCGGCGTACACTCCCGCGCAATTTATAACGTATTCGGCTTTTATAATTCCCTTGTCGGTTACGGCTCCTTTTACTCTGCCGTTCTCTTTTAAAATGTCCGCGACCGTGCGGTTAAACAAAAAACGCGCGCCGTTTTGCGCGGCGTTTTCCGCGAGCGCGACGGCGACTTTATAGGGCTCGACAAGCCCCATCGTGGGCAACCAAAGCGCGGCGACAACCTCTACGCCCCTTGCTTTAAGAGTAGGCTCAAGCTCATACGCTCTCTCCCGTCCTATTATTTCCGCGCCGTCCACACCGTTAAGCTTCGCGACGGCGTAAGCTTTTTCAAGAGCCGGCACAAGACTTTCGTCGGTTACCGCGCCCATAGAACCGCAACGCTGCAGCTTGAAACCCAGTTCCTCCGCCCAGCGCGTATACATACGGTTTCCCTTGATATTCAATTCGGCTTTCAGCGTACCGGGCTTCACGGCGTGTCCCGGGTGAATGTTGCCGTTATTCGCCTTCGTCGCGTCCGTCGCGACGTCTTCGCCCGCTTCGGCAACCAATATATCCAGCTTGTATTTAGACAGCTCCCTCGCTATTCCGCAGCCCGAAATTCCCGCGCCGATAATCAGAACGTCGGTCTCCTCCGTAACTCCGATTTCGCGTCCTCTGTCGGCGAGAGGCGCGTAATCCCTTTTCGGCAGTCTCACGCCCTTGACTCCAAGCCTGTTCACAACGTTTTTCACGCCGTCAAGCTTCGCCGCGAAATGCCCGATTTCGACTACGCGCACCCACTCCGCGCATTCGCCGTTCAAGGTTAAAATTCCGCGCCCGTCAAGCTCCGCTTCAATTGAAACACCGGGGAATTTTTCGTTCAGAGCGCATATGATTTCCGCTTGCAATTCGCAACTCCTTTGCGGCGGCGGCATATTCTCCGCCGTGTCCGCGTTTTTTCCGTATTTCGACGTATTTTCCATCCGCATTTTTCCGTTCCGCGCGCTCGTATTCGGCGGCGTTTTTATATTCCGCGTCATCCCGTTTCAGGTATACGTTTTTATAATTCCGGCATTCGTATTCCGTTCGGCGATAGCCGCGAAAAAACTTCTATATTATAATACACCATTTACACTCCGTTGTCAAGGGGGTTAGGCAAAAAAGAAGAGAATAGCCGTTACCGATTTAGCGCAAGCGCTCCGACAAACCGTCAAATTACCGTGATTTTTTAAAAAGACGCGGGAGAGTTAAAAAATTTTCATCGCGTAAATCTCCCGATTTTCGAAAAGGTTTCCTCCGCATAATCTTAAAAAAGGCGCATATATTATAAATATAGTCGTTATGAAATATAATTACGCAAATTGAAAACCGCCTTTTTCACCGTAAGCGGCTGAAAGAACCTTTCAGCCGCTTACGGTGAAAAAGCCGACGTCTACATTTATCTCCGGCGCAATTCCGATCAATAACGATCATAAAAATATATAAGGACGCGAATTATGACGGACGGACAAAAAAATGCCGCGCCGAAACGCCCGCACACGCTGCAAATGGAACAAAATTCCCGGCTTTGCATCGGCGGCGTCTTGGGTGTCAAGAGTTATAACGAAAAAGAAATCTCTCTGATTTTGAGCGACTACATTCTGGTAATAAACGGCGAGGGTCTAAACATCGGAAAGCTCAACATAGACGAGGGCAGCGTGGCGGCCGAAGGAATAATTTTGAGCCTTCGCTATTTAAAATCCTTAGAAAAGGGCGGTTTTCTCAAGAGGCTTGCAAAATGAACATACAGGTGCAACCGACCGAATTTCTCATATTTTTAGCGGCCGGATGCGCGTGCGCGGCGGTATATGCCGTTTTCAGACTACTCGGACGTTTTTTCAAGCCGAACGGATTGTTTGAAATTTTATCCGACCTGACTTCCGTCATATTATCGGGCGCGGTTTTTTTATTTTGCCTTGCGGAGCTGACCGACGGCACGTTGAAATATTATTTTTTTCTCGCATACGCGCTCTCTTTTACGGGGCTACTTTTTTTGTCGCGCAAATTCAATGATATCTTATCGCGCGCCCTCGGGCGCTTTTATTCCGCGCTAAAACATTCCGCGCCCCGCGTTCATATATCGAAGCGGATAAAAGCGAATATAGAACGCGCCGAGTCGAAGAAAAAAGCGCGCGCCGCAACGCATAAGGAAAGCGCGTAAATACCGTTTACCAAAAAAAGGTCAACTTTTAGGCGTGGCACTCATATAATTGCAATATGGGAAAAATCAGCAAGATTACGGTCTTTATCGCCAAGCGGAAAATCGGTTGCTCCGATATGAAAAATTCGGATAAGCTATCGCGCGAATACCGCGAGCGCGCCGATTATTCCGACGTTAAAATTCTTGGTAAGACGCCCCGAGAATATATGGAGGAAAGTCTCTTAGAGGATGAAAATTTTGCCGTCGTAAACATTAGCGCCGACGACGCGGACGGCGTTTTGCCCGACGGGACGGACGGCTTCGGAGTGCTGTTGTATACGGATATGCCGCTTGTTTCCAAATCCGAAATTATAAGCGTTACGGAGGCGATGGCTTATAGAAATTTGAACGAGTTACGCTCGAACGACGCGTTGTTTTTCAGACAAAAACCGCCGCTCCGCGCCGCCGCCGTCGGCATGCGCGGGGACTCGTTTTTAAGCGTTAAGGACGCCGCGTCTTATGCCGCCGTCTACGGAATATTAAGACGGCGAATTCTCGACGGGCTGATCGAAAAGGGGGCGCGAATACAAGACACGAATTCCGTTACGGCGGACTCGACGGTAATCGTCAAAAAGGGGACTGTCATCGCTCCGTATAATATTATAAGGGGACGGACGTATATCGGCGAGGATAACTTTATCGACGGCGGAAATATCATAGACGACGCGTATATCGGCGACAATAACGCCGTCGCGCAGTCCAACCTCTGCGGCTGCTACGTCGGGAATAATTGCGCCGTAGGTCCCTTTGCCACGCTCAGACACGGAGCGAATATCGGGAATAATTGCCGCATAGGCGACTACGTGGAAATCAAAAAAGCCGTGCTGGGCGACGGCGTAAAGGCGGCGCATCTCGCCTATATAGGCGACGCCGAAATAGGCGAGGGTTCGAACGTCGGCTGCGGGACGGTTTTCGCGAACTATGACGGAAAAGTCAAGCGACGCACTACCGTAGGCTCGAACGTCTTTATCGGCGCGAATACTAATCTCGTCGCGCCGCTCCGCGTGGGCGATAACGCGTTTATAGCCGCCGGATCGACCGTTACGGACGACGTGCCCGAAAACGCTTTCGCTATCGCCAGAGAAAAACAGACCGTCAAAAAAAATTACGCGGATAAATATAAGAAATAGAAGGCGCGGAATTTTTTTTATTTTTCCAAATTGCGCGAGAGAAAGAGATCGATATTTATTCAGCGCAAGTCATACCAATAACGACCGTATAACGAAATTATCTAAGTTTTTTTGAGAAAGGACGCGAGAAAAAGCCTTGAATATTCTAAAAATTCGCGATGATTTCGCTATGCCGGTATCACTTTTTATCGCAAAAATTAAAAAACTCCGACAAAATTATCCGGATCTTTTAAAAAGGGGCGCGAGGGAAAAACCTTTCTTGGAAGAAAAAGTTTCCCGCGCATATTTTCCCGTCCCCCCCCAAAAAAAATCCCCTAATTTTTTTTAAAGGTATACACGACGACCGCGCCGCCGTTTTTGTGCCTTGTGAGAGTTATCGTTTTGTCCTTTTTGTTCCACGCCTCCCTATCGGCGTCGTTGTCGGCCGCAGTTTTGAAAAAAGACAATTCTTTTTTTTGGTAATCCCAATAGCCCTCGATATTTACGGAATTGCCCGTCTTGGTTTTATACGTTATTTTATATCTTCTGTTAGTTCCTTTCGCGCTCATTTCAAGCTTATAGTATTCGTAAACCGCGAGGCTTTCCTTGCCCGACGAATCGCTCGCCGCCGCGAGACTGTAAGAGCCTTTTATGTTGTCCGCGTCGCACGAGGTCAACGCCGTGAACGCGGCGGCAAAAAGTATACATAACGCCAATATCTTTACGCCCTTATTTTTCATACAAAAAACACCTCCGGCTAATTTCGTCTTTCCGTCGTTGCGACGCAAATTCCGTTTTTTTCGGCGCGCGACCGTCGCGGCGGAACGAAAAACCTTTTCGATTCGTTTTATTCCGATAAATTCCGGCGTCCGGGAAAATGCTTCCCAGACGTTTTGAAACCCGTTTTCATTTTTTATTTTATTTTCGTAAATTCAAAATCGGCGACGATATATTTGTTGCTGTGTATGAGCAGAACGTCCTTATTAAAATCGTAGTCAATCTTATTAAATCCGTAATCGGACGGTTTTTTGCTCGTATTGTCCGCGGTGAACACGGGTACGCCGTTGTTATTGGTAAACTTGCCCGTCAAGCGGAAGCCGTCGCCGAGATACGCGATTATTTCCTCCACGTTCCGGGTGTGGTCTTTTCCCTTTTCCACTCTGTCCAAAGCATCCCGTATCATATCCGCCGTCACCTCCGAACGGAGATACGCCTCGTCAAACACGATGTTTATCTCGAATTTACGTTTATTGTTCAAAACGATACGCGCCCCGTCAAACGCCTCGTTCACGTCTACGGCTTTTCCGCTTATCGTTAATTTCGAGATATAAAAACTACCCGCCATCTTCTTTTCATAACTCGTCAGACAGCCCGTAAGAAAAATCAGCGCGCTTAAACATAATACGAACAAATAACAGCTCTTTTTTAACATAAAAACCCACCTGCCTTTTTTAACTAACGGAACGCCTAACGTCCCTTTAAAAAACCTGAGACGACCCGACTGTCAAAAATTCGCGCGTAAATAAAAATACGCTCTTCGGTTCGCCGCTTCCCTTTCGCGAAGCTCTTTGGTACGAATACGCGCGGCGGCGGTAAAAAAACAAATATCAGGACGTGTTCGCGTAAACGAAAACGGGAGGTTTCAAGCGATTTCCGCGCCTTTCAAGGCGTGTAACGATACGCTGAGCCGCGCCGAGCAAAGAAAAATCGGCGGCGAAAGAGTAAAATAAGCGTATAAAAACGCGACGCCTGCGCTTTATATGAACGCGCCCCGGCAAGACCGATTTATCTCTGCGGTATTTCTCCGAACGGTTTTTTTAAAAAATTTTAAGCGCAGTTCAACCTAACGGCTCCGCGGACGTTTTTTTCGCCGTATTTTACGCGGCTCAAAAAACAAAGTTTTTTGCGTTTAATCGGACGGAATTTTCAAAGCCGACGACGGCGCGTTTGAAAGCGCAACGAATATAACCGGCGCAATTTACCGTCGAAAAGCCGTTCAGTCTTACAGCCGCCAAAATCACCCGATAGGCGGCGCGAAGACGTTCGAGGATATTTCCTAGACTATTATAATACATTCCGTGGAAAATAGCAATACGCTTTTAAAAAAAATAGGGGGGGGGGGGGGCAGAAAAAGTAATGGTTTTTTACAAAAAAAGGTTTTTGTACTAAAAAAATATATTTATAAAAGTTACAAAACGCCCACGGG
>JAISOS010000023.1 GCA_031275485.1 Clostridiales bacterium
TCCCGCATCAAAAAACGAACGGTAAAATTAAAGTCCGTCCGTTTTTTTGCCATTTCTTTAACTTTTTCCCACTACCTTAAAATCGCCGTTTCTCCTATCCCCGAGGGGATAGGAGAAAACATACGGCTTATATATTTATCTCCAATTAAGCTTTTCCTCCTTATTAAATAAAAAAATACCTCTAATTTAAATAATATTTCAAAAATCTACCGCCATATCATTGACATTTTTTCAAAAAACCAAAAAGCTCAATCCCGCGCAATATTAAAATTACGACTTGCGGCTTAACTTTCTCCGAGACGATCGGTTTTTCAGCCGTAAACCTATAACCGTATTCACGGCAAAGGTATGTCCGCCGTTCGTTTTTTAGCCCGGTCTCAACCGTATTCTCGCTTCTTCTCAACTATATTCTTATATTCGCGTTTAGCGCATGTTCCCATGCAAATAAGTTGTGCCCGCATAAAGCGCAAGCGATGCGTTGTGGAACTTATTTGCCAGTTTCGGCGTCGATTTTTCTTTGTGCGGTAGCGTTGTTTTGCCGCGAGTCGTCATAAACACCCTGAAAGGCGCGTAAACAGCCTTAAAATTCTCCCGTTTTCGTTTACGTGAACGTGCCTTAGTTTTTAAACTACACGAATCGTTTCGGCACAACTTCGTCGTTAACTACTCAAAATACTCCCCGAAAGCCGCAAAAATCCAGTTCTCATTTATGCGCGCGGTTTTTCAATTTGCCGAATACGAGGAAAGCCGCGAGGAGAATGGATGGCGGGATAATGTAAAGCGATATGAGTAACGATCCGCCGTCGAATATGTTTTTTGTTTCGCCGCCGGAAAGCGGCGCGTAAACGGCGTTTTTGTCGGGAATGGGCGAATATACGTCGTTAGTATCGGGCGGCGGAGCGAGGGGGACCATTATGTTTGCGTCGGGGAACGGCGGATGCACGTAGTTTGCGTTTGTGTCCGAAAACGGTCCTGAGTCGGGAACGCTTGCGCCGCTTTCGGTATCGGACGTGACTTCGCCGAAAGCGGATTCGTCCGCAGACAGGGACGACGCGCCTCCCATTTCGGAAACGGCCGCGGCGGCGGTTCCGCGCGCGGCATATATTATTCCGTAGCCGTAATAGTTGTCAAAGCCCGACGAACCCAAGTCCGTCGCCGAAGCTTTTAGATAGGTTTCGGTTTGTTTCGCCGTGAACGCCGCGTTGACAGGGTCGGACAGCAGGAGCGCGATTACGGAGGAGACATGCGGCGTAGCCATAGACGTGCCGCTCATTTCGACGTATCCGCCGTTCAGCTTCGCACTCAAAATCGTGTCGCCGGGAGCCGTGAAGTCCACGCCGCTTCCGTAGTTCGACGTAGAGGAGATGGTATAGCCGTCACCGTTTCTCTTGATAGACGAAACCGTAAACACGCCGTCCGCGACGTTGCCCGGCGCGAAGTCCGAAACGTCCTTGCCGTTATTTCCGGCGGCGGCCACTGGAATTACGTTTTTGTTGTAGAGAGTTTTCAGAGCGGAAAGGTATAGTTGATAAACGTATGAGCCGCGCGCCGCCGAACTCGAAAGGCTGAGATTGACGGCGCATATATTTATGCCCTGCGTCTTTAAATCCGAAATATAATAAAGAGCGGCTATAATCGCCGAGTACGACGCCGCGCCCGCCGCGCTTATAATTTTTACGGGCAGAATTTTGACGTTTGGAAGGGTCAGGTCGGCGATTATTCCCGAAACGTGGGTGCCGTGTCCGTTGTCGTCCTGGCAGTCGTAAGCGGAGGATGCGGACTCAGAGGACGAGAAATTTCTGCCGCCCGCGGCGATCCTGCCAGCAAAGAGCGGGTGAGCTGAATCTATTCCGGAATCGAGGACGGCGACGACTACCTCGGGGAGTGCGCTTAGACCCGCCGAATCGACGAGATAGGACGAGAATAAATCCGCACCCGTAATGCCCGCGCCCCAAGAGTTGTAGGCATACGAAAGCGACGCGTCGGAAGCGTTCAGAGCAGAGCCGCCGCTCTCTGGAGTTGCGGTTACGGTGTTGAGGTAATTGTCTATGACCGCCTCGCTGACGTTTGATGGATTTTCGTTATCGGAGTAATGACCGCCCGAAGCCGCGCTTCCGTCGTCGGAGTAAGAATAGCCGTCCGTTTCCGCGATAGTCGCCACGGCGTCGTATTCGACGTATTCGACGTTAGAGAGGTCGGCGAGGCGTTTACGGTCCGCTTCCGCCTCGTCCGCGTCGGTATATTGCAACACGTACAATCCGCCGCAGGATGCATAAGCCGCCGCGTTGCCCGTGTAGATTTTCCCGTTTGCCTTAACGAGCAGTCTTAGCGGCGTCCGACTGCCGCCGCGATCGTATTCGGAGATCATTGAGTACAAACCGTCGGAAAACGCGCCGTAATCGAGCTCCGGCGATGCGGCAAAAAAGACCGCCGGCAATCGCGCGGCGAATGTCGCAATAAGCGAGAAAAATAATATTAAGGAAATTCGTTTCATATTTTATTGATATTGCGGAGGAAACCTTTTGCGAGCTTATCGGGTGCGGCGGGTATATGCGTCTTTATTCACGGATCTTTCGACGAAAAGCCTCGCCCGAGTTTTTTGCTTTTATCTCCGCAGAAAATCCGTTGCCCTTCCGTTCCCGCCTATTTTCCGCCGTGTCCTAAGGCTTTCTTCCGCGCTCCTTTTCTAAAAAACCTCGGTTTTGATCGGAGTTTTCCATATAAAAATTTATACGAAAAAACCTTTTTTGCAAAAAAGTATCCTCCGCGCTCCTTTTTAAAAATTTTTCGGCATTTCCGTATTTTTATTATAACAAAACACGCGCCGATTTCGCGTTGTTTTCATCTTTTCCATATAACGTTTTAGAACCCGTATTCTTAGATCCGTATCCGCGGATGAAAACGCGCGCATCCGAGCGTTTGCGCCGTTTTTCCGCCGAAAAAAAATATTAAAAATTTTTTGGAAAGAAGAGAGGGGGAAAACCTTTTGTGAACAAAAGGTTTTCCACGCATAAATCGCAAATCTACCCTAAAAAAGCTAAGAACGCCGACGCGCGGCGGAGGTCTTTTTGCTTCTTTTCACTATTCCGGCGATTGCCAGCGCGACGAGCGCGCCCACGAGTATAATGAACGTGATTAGATTATTCAAAAATACTGCGAGCAGTATGGCGACCGCCGAAATGACGACGGAAACGGGCAGAAAAACGAGCGCGATAAGCCCGCCCGACATTCTGCCGAGGAACGGCACAAAGGACAATATAGTAGTAAGAGGATTCAAGAGAAGCAAGAAACCGACATAGATCATAATTGTACCCACGACCCTAAAAATCCAAAGCATAACTCGGTACTCCGTCGCGAGAGCGGATGTCGCCTCGTTTAAATCGCTTGTCCCGAACCAGCGGAGCAACTCACCGTGTCGAACCGTAAAGGCGGTCTTGCGTTCCGCCCGGTACGTCCTGATATACGAGCCGTCCAGCCTGCCTATGACCATACCGTCTATGCCGCTCTTTACTTCGTAGTAGGCTATGCGTATGTCGCCTATTTTCGCGCCCGCGCCGCTCTCTTGGGATTCGTCATCATAGTCGAGGTATATGTAATCGTTTTTTATAAGATCCGTATGTTCGGGTTTGACCGTTTGGGCGTTCAACTCCAAGACATTCTCGGGAAGGCCGAGTTTTCCGACGTCTCCCTCGGAAATAGAAAGCCCGTTTATATAAGCGTCCGCGTAACGGGTTACGTACAGGCTTTTTGTAAGCGCGATTCTGTCCTGCGGGTTTTCATGCCCGTTAGATTCCTGGAAACCGTCGCTCGAATCCGGAAGCGTCGTCCATTCTTTAGAGTATGCGTATGTATACGTCGTATCCGTCGAGCCGCCGACGTTTTCGGTAGTTTTGGAGGATTCGTGTTCCACCCAGGAATACATATAGGCGACGGATATAAAGGCGGCGCGCTTCTCGCTTATTATATAGCCGTCGCCAAGATCCGTGTCGGAGGTAAGCGCTCCTACGGTATATATAAGGTCGCCCGTCTTACTTGTTTCGCCGTATTCGGAAGCCGTCGCTGCGGTTTTGCTCAAATCTACGCCGCCCTCGTTTACGAAAAACATAATGAAAGCGCCCGGGATGAGCAGG
>JAISOS010000059.1 GCA_031275485.1 Clostridiales bacterium
CACTCCATCAATTCTCTCCCCCGTAAACGCCTTAACTACAAATCCGCCGATTCCGTTTTTCAAGCCAAACTTCGTTCATCCCGCGCCACCCCTACGGACTGACGCGGGAATGAACAAAAGACTACACTAACTTTTTCTCATACTATGTACCTACCGTCGCACTTTTACTCGCAATTTACAGAATTTATTTTTCACGCGGATTAAAAAAAGAACGACGCCCGACGAAAAAAGGAACAAATATTTCCTCTTGCGCTAAATGCCCCCGCGCGTTTTAATCAAGTTCGAAAGATTTGTCGGCGCGGATAAATTTCATTTTGTCCGTTGAATCCAAAAAGTGCGGAAAACAAAAAACCGCGAACTGTCTGTATTTGAGCCGATACTAAAACGGCGAAACTTTCGGCCGCCTCTATATAACGTCTATTCCGAAAAATCGGATTTTTCGGAATTTGCGTCTTTCGGATTGAAAGGGTTGGCGTGAATGGTGCAGTGCTTGATTTCGGGAAAGCTCGCTTCCAGGTCGTCATGTACGTTCGTAGCGGCATCGTGCGCTTTGATAAACGTGAGGTTTTCATCGATGCCGATTTCGATATCGACATATACTCTTTCGCCGAATTTACGCGTTTTGAGGCTGTCTATTTTGATTATATTCGGGCGGCTCAAAATTCTTTCTCGTATTCGACCCTCGTATTCGGGAGAACACGCCTCGTCGGTCATTTTTCTGACCGCGTCGATAAATATGCCGACCGCAACCTTTATAACAAACGCGCTTAGAACCGCGCCCGCTATCGCGTCGAGCGGCGCGAACCCGAGAACCGCGCCTAAAATTCCCGCAAAGCTGCCCACGGATGACAGCGCGTCGGAGCGATGATGCCAGGCGTCGGCCTTTAATGCCCCCGACTTGATTTTTTTCGCCGCCGATAAGGTATAGCGGTACATCCCCTCCTTGACGGCAACCGAAACGGCGGCGGCAATCAGCGCGAGTATTCCCGGCGGCGAAGACGGTCCGCCGTCAAGCAATTTACTTATGCCCGAATATCCTATGCCCGCACCCGTCGCAAACAGCAGTACGGAGAGAATTACCGCGGCGATGCACTCGAAGCGCTCGTGACCGTACGGATGCCCCGCGTCAGCTTTTTTCCCCGATATTTTGACGCCCGCCATAACGATCAGCGTGCTGAACGTATCGGACGCCGTATGCGCCGCGTCGGAAAGCATAGCGTAAGATCCGGCGAAAAGCCCCGCGCATAGCTTTAAGCCGGTAAGAACGGAATTGATTATTATGGTGCCGACGGATACCTTTACCGCGATTTTTACATTTATTTCATTCATACAATTTTTTATATTTTTGCGCGGGAACCGTTTTTATAAACAAAAGGCTATCCCTCCGCACTCCTTTCCAAAAAATTTAACGCTTGGAGCGCGTTTAAGGTTTATCGAAAAACGGTAAAACGCGAAACGTTTTACCGCCGCGCTACAATAACCGTTTAAACTGCGCAAAGTGTAGTTTAAACTTTTATTCGCCGTACAAAAATTTTTTAAAATTTCTTTTATTTATTCGCGTTTACCGTATTGTATCACTTTTTATAAAAAATATCAAACGGAATACCGGAAAAAAGAACAAAAAGCCGATTGCGTTTCGACGGAGCGGTTTTTTGCGACTCGGCTTATATTGTTATTTATAAAGTTTTTAGATAAGGAGCGCGGAGAAAACCTTTTTCTCACAAAAGGTTTTCTCCCTCGTATTTTTAAATAAAAAAATTCTTACGAATTTTCGTTCCCTTCGACCGTCAATTCCCTATACAATATAACGCGTCCGGGCGTTGCGACGGGCAGGACGAGATCCGCGTTTTGTTCCAGTATAGTTTCGGGCGTACAGGAGAGAGCTTTGGCTATATCCCACAGCGTTTCGCCTTCTTCCGCGTTATAGACGCTGACCGCGCTTGCGGCGGCGGCTTTTTCCGCGCCCTCGGAAACGTCGGCTATTACGCACACGGTCTCCTCTCCGTAGGCGCGGATTCCGAAAAATAATTCGGCGACGACGTCGATTTCTCTGTCGCGCTTGCGTTTGACCGTTACCGCGCCGACCTTACCCTTGCCTTCCAAGGTATACCTGTCGGATATTTCGGGATCTTTTACGGAGAGCGAATACGGAATTTCCACGTCAACGGAATTTATATCGCTATTTTCCTCGCCGTCCTTATAGAGAACGGTCAAATTGACCACGCCCTCTATATTCGCGCGCCCGTTCGCCGCCGAAAGCGACGCTATATGGTTCCGCGCGCCGAGATAGCCGACAAGCTCGTTCACGGGCGGCAAATTGTCCTCCAAGCTCACGCTCTCGCTCACGCTTTCGGCGTATACGGCGGAGTAAAAAAAGCGCGGCGCGGAAAAACGCTCCGTCTTAACGTCCAGCTCGCGCGCGACGCTGAAAACGTCCGTTACGGCTTCCTCGCCGCCGTCCGTTATAACCGTCGTGTCGATTTCGACGGACGCTTCCACTCTGATTATGTTATCGTCGGCGGTGCCTGAAAGAACGACCTTGGAATTTTTGACCGAAGCGTCCGCGAAAGCCGACAAATTGAGACCTAACGGCATTCTGCTCTCCTCGCCGAACGGGATCTCGAATTGCTTGCTCATATAACGCCCGTCGGCAGTATTGTAGAGCACGTTGGCGTAGACCGCGCCCTTGACGGCGACCGCGCCGTTTCCCGCAACCGTGTCGAGTACGGCTGCGGAAGCGTCGAGGGCGAGAATTTTATCGACGACGACGCCCGCCGAACTCTCGTCCGCGACATCCACGGTAATGCGCGGAATATCGGCATAGCTTTGGGAGGGTATTCGGCTGTATTCGGCGAAATAATTTTCGGGAGTGTCTTTCAGAACGGGTATGACTTCCTGGATTATCATATATACGCTGTTTTCAAGTACGACCGACGCGGAAACGGAGCTTCCGTCGCCGCCGGAAACCGCGATGTCCGCGACCGCGCTGTCCGCGCTGAGCACGCAGGGAGGCTGAATCGCCGCGTCCGCGATTCTGTCCTTGTAATCCGAAAAATAGTCGAGACTTTGCGGCTCGCCGTCCTCGTTTATATATAAAATTTTGTAATTTACGCGTCCGCTTATGACCGCCTCGCCGTTTAGCGCGTCGGCGGCCGTAATTTTCGGATCGGCGACGATAGAGAGTATCCTGTCGATTTTTTTACCGTCGCGGCTCTCCGCCGTGAAGTCGGTCATAACCTGCGAAACGGCTATTAATTTTTTGTATTGATTCCTTATTTCACCGAATTTCAATTCCGCCATTATCTTGCCTTGCCTCCTGAATTTTGGACCTGATTATGAGGATGCGTTCACGCACGCCGCAAGGGCAAACTCAAAGACCTGCCTGAACGCGTCATAATAATATATTTGAGAAAAGCGCGGCTTATGTCAGAATTTTTTTATTTTTTTGTTCTTTTAAATTTACGCGGACGGAACCCCTTTTTTAGCTTATCCGGAGCGGCGTTTTTTTAATTTTCATTACGCATTCCCCACTCTCCTTTCTCCAATCTCTTTTTTAATCTTTTTGACATCCAATCGAAACTTTTCTCCGCTTATCATGGTTATCGTAAGCGCGTCTTTCCTGTCCCTCTCGTAGCCGACCTCGAAAAGACCGTCCGTCTCGGTCGCGACCAATTCGCCTATAAGTACCGTAATATCGCTTGAGTCCATAAAATTTTCTCCTTGTATAATAAATTTATCGTTTATGTTTATCATAAATATTATATGGCAAATGTACGGGATTTTCAAGTATTTGTCCCGTAAATTTTCCATACTATTTAATGCAAAGAGGTGGATTTTATGCGAAATTTGTCGAATTTTAGCGAAAGGTTGAACGAACTTTTATTTGATAAACACATGACCGCCGAACAGCTCGCCGCGGCTCTCGGAATTTCCCGAACGACCGTATACCGCTGGAAAACTCACCCGCATCAAATTTTCCTCTCCAACCTCATTGCCGTAGCCGACTATTTCAATTGCTCGCTGGAATTCCTTTTGGGCAGAACGGAAATAAATCAGCCCGACGCGAACAATATTCCCGGCGTTAACAATGCGGACGCCGCGCCCGAAGCGGAAAACGCGCCTAATGCGAATACCGCGTTTGACGCGAAAAACACGCCTAAAAATAAGCCTCCCGATTTTTCAAGGCGCCTTCGCGCCGTTATGAAGGAAAAAGGTATTAGTACTTATTATATGCGTAAAGTGCACCGCTATAACAGTATGTATTTTCGCAAATGGGCGTCGGGCAGCGACCTCACCGTTCATACCGTAATTGAACTCGCCTCTATCCTAAATTGCACCGTGGACTACCTCGTCGGTCGCGAAGAATAATTTAAGGGGGATTTAAAAAAAGAGGAATAGGAGGCTGCGGGGAAAGCCTTTTGCGATCTTATCGGACGCGGCGGTAGCCATTCGCGGCGGCGGCGCGTCTTTTTTTACAGATATTTCGACAAAAAACATAGCCATATTAAGCTCCGCCCGCGTTTTTTGTCCTTATCTCCGTAAAGAATCCGCGTCCTTCCGCAAAGCGTCTATTTGCCGCCGCAGCCTAAGGTTTCTGGAGTGTATCCCATTTACTTGACAGTTTAATCAAACAATCAAACATTCGGGGTTAGACGTGATATAATAGATATGCTTTACTCATAGGCAGGATAGGGCAACGCTGGGGAGCGACCCGAGCGGCTTATGAGGTTTGTGCGGGAGACGGCAGTCCTTTATGGACTGTCGTCTTTTTCATTACCGTCTCCCGAGAAACACAACGCGTTAAACCCCAGGGGTGCGGGGGCGGAGCCCCTGAGCGGTACCGGCTCGTCTTCCGGCGGAGGTGTCGGCAAGGGATAGACGCCGGTTACGGCATAGGCGTAGTATTCGTTTGGTGACAGCTTGGCGAGCGACCACCGGTAATCGTCTTTGTGTAGTAGTCTACATAGTCCGCAACCATTTTAGATATTTCCTGATGCGTTGACGACGGCAGTATCTTAAGGTGGTCTTTCATATGCCCGAAAAAGCTTTCCTGCGGCGCGTTGTCCCAACAATTGCCCTTGCGTGACATGGACTGCCGCAGATGAAAGTCGCCTATGATGTCTTGAAATTTGTGACTTGTGTAGTGACAGCCTTGGTCGGAATGGATGAGTACGTTGGTTCGTAATTCACTGCCGTGGTTATCCATAAGTAGCTTGACGGTATCTAACACAAAGTCAACCTCGAGGCTTAAGGATATTGTCCATGCCAAAACCTGCTTGGTGTACGCGAAATCACCAAAAGATAACTGTATTTTTGCGTTTCGCTATTCGAAAAACGCGGAATGTATGTGATGTCGGTCAGCAGTACGGAGCGCGACCCGAATGCGCGGAACCGGCGTCCCAGCAGATTCGGCGCGACATGGCTTGTCCGCATGGCGTTCGACAGTTGCCTGTACGGATTGGCTTTCCGGATAGGACACGTCAAGCCAAACTTATGCATCAGCCGCCGTATCTTCTTTGTGTTCATAATAACGGCCGGTTTTAAGTGCAAAAGCCGCATATGAATGCCGCGAATGCCTTTGTTGTAGCCGCGATGCTTGTATGCCGCGAGGATTAACGCAAATCGGCAATGTCTTGCGCCTCTCCGGCTTCCCGCGCTTTTTCGGCTTTAAGCCAGAAATAGTAGCCGGCACGCGTTACTCCGGCTATCTCGCATAACCATGTGAGATTGAGAACATTGCCGTCGCGCTTTGTCATCTCGCGTATTATGGAAAATTTGGCGGAGGGTGAAGCGTTGAGTAACATATCTATTTGACCTCCCTTTCCGTTAATAAGATTTTTTTTAGAAACTCTACCTCTTGCGTTAGATAGGCGATTTGGTGCATTAGCTTGCCCGCCTCGTCTTGCGTGATGTATAAGTCCGCTTTGGGGCGGCGCGGAGGCTTTGGTATAGCGAATTGCTTTTCGGGTTGGTCAACGTGCGGTTCGCGTCCGTCGTTAAACGTCAAACCTTTCGCTTTTTGATCGCGGAGCGTCTTGACAAAACCGTTGATCCGCCCATGCCCGACGGCGTCGGGCGGCAAGCCCGCGTCAAGAAAAATTTGAAACGGATGCACGCCGTCCGTGTATCGTTGCCAAAACAGCTCCTTGAACTCGGCGGTGTACGAAACCGTGCTGCTTGAGATAAATGCGACATACGGTGACTGTAACAGCCCGGCTATGTGCTTGGTTGTCATTTTTGGATTGTCCGACACCTTACCCGGCTTGCGCCCGGCGCCGGGTCGCGCTCCGCCACGATTGCTATTTGACATAAATGGAATCTCCTTTTGCGTTAAAAGCTGCAAACACGAAAACTTGACACGAACCCATCTACTTGACACATACTACCATGTTTGATTACTACTGTCAAGTTTTTGAACTCCACGCTTTGTTTCGTGTTCGCTATTTCGTCCCGAAGCTTTCAAATATTTTTTCAACACCGTCAAATTTTATGGATACAGTTCATTCCTCCCGCGCTTCTTTTTCAAAAAATTTAGTAATTTTGTCATATCATAAAACTTAAAAGACGGATTTTTTTATTCATAAATTCAAAAATGCCGTAATATTTTTATATTATGAAGAAAACAAGCGCGGCTGTTCCCTTTTCGGCTCGGTACGTTTCGGTGCGGACGGACCTCACCGGCAAGGAAAAAATAAAAATTGAAACGCCTTGCCGCGATACCGAAACGGCATATCCCAATAAAAAAACGGCTCGCTTCAATAAAGGAATCGCGTGCTACGGCAATAAAAGGGCATACCGCGACAGAGTAACGCGATACCGGAATAAAAAAACGGTGCGCCGCGATAAGCCCGGCTTAAATAAAAAAAACGAACGAACTTACTTACTTAAAAAAGCCGCCGCTGCGGTTATACTTTGCGTCGCGACCGCGTTCCTGTTAAATCCTCAAACCTGCGCCGCCGCAGTCTACGACGGCTTCAAGCTGTTCGTTCTGAAAGTTTTCCCCTCCCTCTTTCCGTTTTTAGTGCTCGGACGGCTCTTTATCGCGGCGGGCGGTTTCGACGGAGCATCGGACCTTATCGGAAAAATTTTCCGCAAGCTCTATAATACCCCTGCGGCGAGCGGATACGTGTTTCTAACCGCGCTTTTAAGCGGCTATCCCGTCGGCGCAAAGCTCACCGCCGACATGTACAAAAACGGCTTCCTCTCGGCGGAGCAGGCGAAAACTTCCGCAGCGTTCTCCTCCGTATGCGGCCCGCTTTTCGCGCTCGGATTTGTCGGCGGTCTGCTCCAAAACGCGTCCGAAGCGGGCGCGGTAATACTTATATGCCATTATCTTTCGGCGCTTGCCTCAGGTTTTTTTTTCAGAACGAAAAAAAACGAAAACGCCGACGCCGAAAACGCCGCTCGCGGCGGTTTTGCGTCTGCGGATTTCTATAATAAAACCGTTTCGAATAACGCTTCCGCGTCCGTAAATTTCGGTAATAAAAAAAATTTAAGCAACAACGTTGCCGTCGTGAAAAAATTCTGCAATCAGACCGTATCGGGCAACGCTCCCGCGTCCGCGAACTTTGACAATAAGGGCGATTTAAGCGATATCTTTAAGCCTGAAAAGTTAGACCATAAAAACCCTTCGAATAGTGTTTTCGCTACTGAAAGCGCCGAAAATCCGAACGATAACGAGGACTTTTTGCGCGGCGCGGACGCGCGTAAAACCCCGCAAAATCTCCTTGCCGAAACCGTAACCTCAGCCCTGTCCGCGTCTTTGCTTGTCGGCGGTTTCATCGCTCTTTTTAATATGCTGTGCGAAATAATTTCCGCCGGAAAACCGTTCGCGCTCGCGGCGGATTTTCTTACGGTTTTCACAAAAAACGATGCGGCGGCGCGGGGCATACTCCTCGCGCTTATTGAGATGACCCGCGGAATTTCCGCGATTGCCGCCGCAGGTATTCCTTACGGCTTTTCGATACCGATAGTCTGCGCGTTGATTTCTTTCGGCGGGCTGTCCGTAACTCTCCAAAGTCTGGCATTTTTGAAACCCGCCGGAATTTCGGCGTTTTGCTTTATCAAAATGAAACTGACGCAAAGTCTTTTCGCCGCGATTTTCGCCTCTCTCGCCTCGATTATTCTGAATATAACGGGATAATCTCCGCGCTAAATTTTTTTACGTTTTTCATATCTTTCATCAAAGTTTTTCCGTACCGTTCTATATCTTTTTCTTTAAAATTCTCGTATATTTCCCCCGCTTTTTTTAAAATTTTTTCGTATTTTTTACGTTTTCCGTAATATTTCGCGCCTTTTTGTCGCGTTCGACGCCGCGTTTTCCGGGAATTTTTAACGGTACTGCGCAACGATGCAAAAAGCGCGCTTTAAAACTTCGCCCGTGTCATAGCCTAAAGGAATAAAAACCGCTTTCCGCGCGGAGTGTCCGCGATCCCTTACATATCCGAACCTTTAAGGCACGATTAAAGCGGCGTTAATCTTTTCGCAATCACAATTCATAACGACTATAAAACGCGGCTTAATCGTCGTAAATATAACGTATTTCCGGATACGAACCTTGCAACCAGTGCGATTCATCCGCCCAAGTCTGCGGAACCGTGCGCCGCAAATATACGACTTGCAACTTTTCGCAATTACCGAAAGCGGCAAAACCCATATCGCGAACCGAAAATGGTATGTATACCTCAGTTAAACCGCTTCCGAAAAACGCGGTCTCGCCGATTGACACCGTTCCCTCCGGAAAAGCTATGCGCGTCAGGCTTTTACAGCCGGCGAACGCGCTCTCGCCGACAGAGAGTAGTCCTTCGCCGAAAATTACTTCGCTCAACGCAAGACAACCGTCGAATACGGAACCGCCTATTTCTTTAACGCCGCCTGAAAATTTTACGCTTTCCAACGACGCGCAACCCGCGAACACGTAATCGCCTATCGTTACAATATGACCCGAAAATTCGACCGTTTCCAACGACGCGCAACCGTAAAACGCGCTCGCCCCCACCGTCTCCACGCCGGCCCCTACCGTAACGCTTTTTATATTTGTCCGCCCGCTGAAAGCGTTCTCTTTTATTTTAACGACAGGTACGCCGTCAATCGCCGACGGAATAACGACATTCTCCGCAACCTCGGAATCGCCGTCCGCGCCGACCTCGTAACCGTATTCCGTCCGCTCAAAAACTAACCCCCCGCCATTATCGCCGGAATCACCGTTCCCCCCACTATCATTATCTTCATTTTCGTTTCCGCTTTCGTCGTTATCGTCGCCGGAATTATCGTTTTCGTCGGGATTTTCCTCGTCATTCTCGCCGGAATTATCGTTTTCATCGGGATTTTCCCCACCGCTTTCGTCGTTATCGTCGCCGGAATTTCCTTCGTCGTTGCCGTCGTTATCGTCGCCGGAATTTCCTTCGTCGTTGCCATCGTTTTCGTCGGGATTTTCCTCGTCATTCTCACCGGAATTATCGTTTTCATCGGGATTTTCCCCGCCGCTTTCGTCGTTATTATCGCCAGAATTTCCTTCGTCGTTGCCGTTGTTATCGTCGCCGGAATTTCCTTCGTCGTTGCCGTCGTCTTCGTTAGGATTTTCCCCGTCGTCCCCGTCGGAATTATCGTTTTCGTCGGGATTTTCCTCATCATTATCGCCGAGGTTTTCCCCTTCGTTTTCATCTTCATTTTCATTTCCGCTTTCGTCGTTATTATCGCCGGAATTTCCTTCGTCATTTTCGTCGTTTTCGTTAGGATTTCCCCCGTCGTCCCCGTCGGAATTACCATTTTCGTCGGGATTTTCCTCATCATTATCGCCGGGGTCTTCCCCGTCGTTCTCACCGGAATTATCGTTTTCATCGGGATTTTCCCCGCCGCTTTCGTCGTTATTATCGTCGGAATTTCCGCCGTCGTCTTCGTCGGGATTTCCCTCGTCGTTTTCATCGCAATCACAGCAACAACAGCCGTTGCGGTTACACTCGCTTTCCGTCCCGTGTTCGTCGGCGCAGGAAACCTCCGCGCAGTTCTTATCCTGCGTGTTTTTATCAAAATAGCCGACGCTTACCGCGATTGTCACAATCGTTAAAACCAAAATAAGCCCTACAACCGCGATTAAAATTCTTTGTTTCGGTTTGCCTAAACTCATCAAATCTTCCCCCGCGCGATATTCTTTAATAAAGACAAATCGCGGCACATTCGCTACCGAATCGCCGTTTTTTCATTACCCCGCGCGGTAAAAAATAGCCTCTAAAAATATCGTTTGACTAATTGTCCTATTTTGACAGCGCGGCTCCCGGCGCGGCAGGCAAACCGCATTATTTATATATATTGTACTATAAAACGCGATCGTTGTCAATCATAAATAAAAAAATAACGGCTCTATTTTGCGACTTTTTAAATTTTGCAAATTCAGAAAGTAAGCGCGGTCAATAAAAAAACGCCTTCGCATAAAAACGGAGGCTTTCAGACTGTAGACAAAGCCCCTGTTAAGTTTGATTTAACAGGGGCTTTGTCGTATAATAAGAAGCATGTTAAGTATAAAGGAAAAAGAACAAAGACGGCGGATAAAAATGCCG
>JAISOS010000085.1 GCA_031275485.1 Clostridiales bacterium
GGATAAAGGCGCGGTTTCGCAAAGTGTTTACGCCTTACGACAAATTAGACTTATTTACCTTGGCTTTGTACACTGCGCACTTATCGTCGAAATGTTGCAGTTTTACGTGACACGCCCTAATCCTTTATCCGCCGTCTATTCGGTACTTAAATCGGATTTTATCAAAACGCTCCCGCGCCTTGTCGCCCAGCAACTAACGCTGAGTCCCACGGCTAGTGTCGCGGGATGATGCGCGGCGCATTCGATATTGACGCATTGCACGCTTTCCTTGCCCGACATACCGAGCGGACCTATGCCTATCGCGTCAAGCCCCTCTTTCATGCGCCTTTCGGTCTCGCGGATTTTAGCGATAGGATTAAAACTCCCCACGGGTCTTAGTAGCGCTTTTTTAGAGAGAGCCGCCGCCGTAGGCGCGCACGCGCCTATCCCCACGCCCACGATAAGCGGCGGGCAAGCGTTCACGCCCCATTCCGTCACGGTATCGAACACGAACCGCACAATTCCGGCATATCCTTCCAACGGCATCAATACTTTCGCGCGCCCCGCAAGCGAGCAGCCGCCGCCCGCCATATAAACGCCTACGCGCAAATCAGAGTTGCCGGATACGATTTCCCACTCCGTCCAAGGCGCGCGTGTTCCCGTATTGTCGCCCGTATTCCGCTCCTCGAAACTCTCGACGGCGTTCGGCCTTAGAGGAATTTCCTTTGTCGCCCGCCGCACCGCTTCGCGCACGGAATCCTCCGCGTCGTCAAGATAAGGAAATTTCGTTCCCGTTTTCAAAAAAAATTGCAACGCGCCCGTATCCTGACAAATCGGCCGATTTAATTCCGCCGCTTTTTTAACATTGTCAAAAATACAGCCGTACAGTTCCTTAGCGCGCGGAGAATCCTCTCTTTTCGCCATTTCCGAAAGCCCGTTCGACACATCGTCGGGCAAGCGGATCGAAATTTTTCGGATAAGCGCGCATACCGCGTCCGTAATCCTTTCGTTTATCACATTTTTCTCCGATTTAGCTTATTTACCATTTATCAATTTTATATTATCCCGTTTTCCCGTTACGGGCGGCGGCAAAGCGGACAAATTGCAAAATTAAGTCTAATTCTTTATTTCCAAACGGCACAATACTTCTATGTGTTTCGTATTCGGGAACATATCGTAGCCTCTCACGGATATTATATCATATTTTTCCTGTAAAAGCGACAAATCGCGACCCAAAGTCGCTGGATTGCACGAAATATACGCGATTTTTTCCGGCAGAGAGCGTTTAAGCGCACCGACTACCGCCTCGCCGCACCCTTTTCTTGGTGGGTCGAGTACTACGGCAAGCTTTTTTTCTTCTCTTTTCAACTTAGCGACGAGCGGCGGCAATTTTTTTTCAGCTTCGCCCAAAATGTTTTCGACGTTTCTTATGCCGTTGCGGACGGCGAGAGTATCCGCGTCCGCAACCGCCTCCTTTACCACCTCGATCCCGTAGACCCTTTCCGCGCTCCCGGCGAGCATGGCCGTTAGTACGCCTCCTCCCGAATACGCGTCTATCACTGCGTCCGCGCCTCGCGTAAACTCGGCGGTGTCGGCGTAAATCAAGTCTCTGACCTCGCCGTTTACCTGCGCGAATGAAAGCGGAGAAACGCTCGCCTCTATTCCCGACGCGGTACGGTAGGACATACGCGGATTTCCGACGAGCGTTTTTGCGCCGCCGCCGAGTATAACGTTCGTATTTTTTTTATTGACCGAAATATGCAAAGAAAAGC
Organism: Clostridiales bacterium; assembly: GCA_031275485.1. Taxonomy (GTDB): domain Bacteria; phylum Bacillota; class Clostridia; order Christensenellales; family JAISNN01; genus JAISNN01. Next base: position 1,752 of record JAISOS010000085.1, read on the forward strand.
CGTCCGTCTCGGCGGCTAAAATATCGACCAATCCGGAATATTCCGGCAATTCGTCCGCATTTATCACAAGCAAAACGGAGGTTTCGCCGCCGTCAAAGCCGCTTGCCGAGATATTTCCGAATCTCCCGCTTACGTCGTCGAAATTACGCGCCGCGTTATACCTTAAATTTCCTTTGTCCGCGCGATCGGCACGGACGGTTTCGCCGCTCAAAACGTCCGTCTCGCCGCCGAAATTACGCGCGACGATGTGCCGTAAAATTCCTTTGCCCGTGCGCTCGTCGTATGCGGACACGCCGTACCGCTCCGAATATTTCCTAACCGCCGCTATGATCTTATCCGCCCACGCGCCGTGCAACATACAGCTTTTTATATCCACGACCCTATGCGACGCCTTCTCGTAAAAGCCGATCCGCGTATTCCCGCTCCTATCGGCGGCAACGGGAATTTGTAGCTTATTTCTGTAAAAAAACCGCTTTTCCCCGTGCGTGAACGGCAAAAACTCCGTGTCCGAAATATCGAAAAATTTGGACAGGGTTTCTTTTAAAATTCTTTCCTTGTGTTCGGTTTGTCTGCCGTAAGCGAGATGCATGCAATCGCACCCGCCGCATTTCTCGAAGTACGCGCAGGGCGGCTTGACGCGGTATTCGGACGCTCTTAGTATTTCGATTTTTTCGGCGAACGCGCGGCTTTTATCGATGCGCGCAACGCGCGCGCTCACCCGTTCGCCCGCGTCCGTGAAAGGTATAAACACTGTAAAGCCGCCCGACCTCGCTATACCCTCGGCATTGCACCCTATCGAATCAATCTCGGCCTCGAACACATCGCCCGCTCTCATTTCCATTATGACCTCACCGCATTCCGCCAAATATCTCTCCGCCTTGAATACGCCTCTCCGCTTTCGTTATCCGTTGCGCCTCTCGTCCGCGCTCCGCATAATATTTCCCGCCTCAAAAACGCCGTCCTTTCCCGTTTTTTCATGCGGATTTATCTATAAACGCCGCGTATACGGCGTTTATCGCCTTTTCGTAGTCCGCAGTATCCACGGCAACGATAATATTCAATTCGCTACTACCTTGGTCAATCATTTTTATATTGACGCCCGCGTCCGACAACGCCGCGCAAATCGTCGCCGCCGTGCCTATTTTGCGCGCCATTCCGTGTCCGACGACGGCTATCAACGACAATCCGTCCGAGACCGTGATAGTGTCGGGCGCGACCGCCTCCGAGATTTTTTCAAGCAACTCCCCGCGAGGGATTTTAAATTCGCCGTCTGCGAGAACAATGCTCATCGTATCTATTCCGGTAGGCATATGCTCGAAGGAAATTTTATACTCTTCCAATACGGACAGCACACGCCTCACGAAGCCTACCTCATTATTCAGCAACGATTTTTCTATATGAATAACCGAATAGCCTTTTTTGCCGGCTATGCCCGTAACGACCCTATCCGTTGCCTCATATTCGGAAAATGGCACTATCATAGTGCCGGGCTTGGTTTTGTCAAAGGAATTTCTCACGTTTATGGGAATACCCTCCCTTTTGACGGGAAAAATCGCCTCGTGATGCAGCACGCTCGCGCCCATATACGAGAGTTCTCGCAATTCTTTATAAGACAGTCTCTCTATAAGCCTCGGATTTTTGACGATGCGAGGATCGGCGGTCAAAAAGCCGTCCACGTCCGTCCAGTTTTCGTATATGTCGGCCTTCGCCGCTCTCGCGATTATGGATCCCGTAATATCCGAGCCGCCCCTTGAAAAGGTGATTATTCGGGTTTCTTTGTCCGCGCCGTAGAAGCCCGGAATGACGGCGTACTCGTTTTTCCGCAGAACCGCCGACGCTGCGGCGTCGGTTTTTTCCGGCTCGAACGCGCCGTTTTCGCCGAACGCGACTATATCCTTCGCGTCGATAAACGCGAAGCCCAAATATTCGGCGGTAATCAGCGCGCTCAAAAACTCGCCCCGCGATGCCGCGTAATCGGGCGTTTCTGACGCTTTTATATTCCTCTCTATCTCGTCGTATACGTCGGTGAAATCGCGCCGAAGACCCAAGCCCGCCGCAATCTCGTCAAATCTCGTTTTGATTTTCGTAAAAGCCGCAAAAAACGCGTTCCCGTCGTTTCGTACGCGGAACGCGTCGTACAATAAATCGGTAATTTTCACATCGTTCTTAAATCTTTTTCCGGGTGCGGAAACCACGACGTATTTTCGCGTCTTATCGCTCCGTACAATTTCACCCGCATTTTTTATAGACGCAGCGTCCGCCATAGACGTTCCGCCAAATTTACATACCCTAATCTTAATTCCGTTCACTATAATTTCTCCGTAATTCTCATCTGAATTTCCGACCCGAAACGCCGTTATTTCCCGCCAGAGATAAGGCTGATTTTCACGATATTTTTCCGCCTGCAATAATGGGAAAGGGCTAAAACACATCGTTTCTTACCGAAATAACGTATAAAAATAACGGGGTTTCCGATGGAAATAACTTTTTTAAAACGCGCTGTTTTTCACCGAAATAACGCCTCAAAATATGCCGTTTTCGATGCGTTCATTTAATGCGTTTTGCCTCGAAATAATACCGTTTCTCCTCCGCCTCGCCCATTGAAAAGGCTTTTTTCGGAAGCGCGCCGTTACTTATCACATACGGAAACAGCTCCGATTTATCTATCGACGGCGTTAATATTCCTATGCTGCCCCGCGCCGAAACTATCTCCCTCAAATGCTTTTCCCCGTGTATATAATCGACGGCCGCTTCGTTATGCGTCTTTAAATACGCCTCTATATATTCCTGAATATCCCTTATCGCCTCGGTCGGATCCGCGCTTACGGGTACGGTACGCTCCGCGTATTCCCCATACTCCCCGTACTCCGCACGCCCGTCCGTAACGCGCCGCAGTCCGCCGTTCTCCTCAGAGACGGAATCCGCACTTGTAAGCGCGGTATGCTCCGCATATTTCATTCTCCCGTCTATGACGCGCAGTCCGCCGCTCCCCTTAAACGCGGTTTTTAATCCCCCCATAAAATCCGCGCCCGCGCCGAAAATCACGCGGTGAATCGGCTCGAATTTCAGAGCGCAGTCATACAGGTTGACAAGCTCCGCTAGCGCGTATCTCGCGGGGTGATTTTTCCGCTCCTCAAGAGAGAGCGAGACCTTTAGCACGTCCCAGCACGCCTTAGCGGCGGCAAGCGAATGATTCCCGTCGCCTACTGCGAGCAAAAAATTACTTTCCGCACCGCCGTATTTGCGCTCCAAGACCGCCTTGTCGGCGAGAGCGTAAAGCTTTTCGATTGCCTTTTTCGATTCCGCACCCGGAATCTTATAACCTCTTAGGCGTCCGCCGCCCTTATTCAGCTCGAAATCGTACAACTTCAAAAAGCTTTCTCGTTTTCCCGCAAGCGGTTCTATGACCGTTTTTTCGGCGTCGTCGGCTAGTAACAGTATATGCGGCAACTCCAACAAAGCGTTTTTGCGTATACTTATTCTGACGGGCAACCGTTCCAAAATCGTCCCCTCCGTCGCCTTTATATACGCCTTATTAAAAGGTTTAAAGTCGTAAGCCTCAAGATCCGCGGCGATCATCAGCCCGAAGCGCGGCGCGCACGCGCATTTCGTTGTACGCTCGACCAGTACAAGCCCGTCGCTCACCGTATCGAATATGTCCTCGTCAAGATATCTTTTCATATTCGCATTGATTTTTTCGATCCGCGCGTTTTTTTCCTCGCCGCCGCACCCCAGATATATCTCGGGATACGATATGTGATACGCGCTGTACGCGTCCCGCGTCAATTTTTCAACGTCCTCCCAATACGCGCTCTCGGATGTGAATTGGTCGCAAGCGACGACAGCCCATTTCGACGGGTCTATGCCGCGTTTCGGTATGAGAACCTCCGGAATTTTTATTATGTCCATTTGCCGTATCCCTTTTATCGGACCTCTTTCAAAACTGCGCCGAGTCGTTTTCCTCTACGCGTATCGGCGTTATCGAAGTAAAGCGGATTTCAAACGGTTTTCGCGCCGCGCAAAGCGTTTTCGACGAATCCCACAAAAGTTTCACCCGCGCAATCTTAAACGAAGTCCTCCCCCCGCTTATTTTTCAGATTATAAACCGCCGTTTCGCCGAAACGCTTTTCGTTCAAAATAATCAGCTTATTCGCCGTGTCAATCTTTTTCAAGAGGTCTTTAAGCGCGGGGAACATTATTTCATATTCGCCGCCGTCCGCCACATAGACGTCCGCCGCGCCGTTCTGCAAAACGTCCGAAAGTTCTCCTATCCGTTTTTCGCCCACATAAACGCCGCACCCCAAAAGGTCGCTTATATAGTGAACGCCGTTCGGCAATTTCGGTCTTTCCGCCTCGTCTATCGAAACGCTCTTATCCCGCAGGCTTTCGGCGGCGTTCATATCGTCGATACCCGCGAGCTTTAAAATAATATAACCGCCCGCGAATTTCGCATATTCCAAAGCGAACATCTTCCCGTCTATAAAAACGCTCTTCAATTTTTTAAAAACCCCGTCGTCATACGTGTCGGGCAAAACCTTCAATTCGCCCCTCACGCCGTGCGGCTTGGTAATTTTCGCAATTACGGCTTTCCCCACTTAAATCCGCCCCCGTCCGTTCCCGGCGTCTCCGCGACTCGTTTTTTTTTGCGTTCGTCCGCCTATTCGCGCTTCCCGCGATTTTCCCTTATTTCGGCGTTTTACGCTTCGTCCTTTCGCGCTTGCCCGCTCTGTGTTTCTTGCGCCTCTTTCGCCTCTTGTTCCTCTTTTTCCTTTATGATGACGTTGCACCTGATATGCCGTTTTGCCGCCGCCGCTTTGACGACGGTTCTGAGCGCCTTAGCAATTCTGCCCTGTTTACCTATGACCTTGCCCGCTTCGTGCTTGTCCATAAAAATTTCTATGTCCAAAAAGCCGTTTTTCTCCGTCTCTTTAATTTCGACGTCCTCCGTGCCGGCAAGCTCTTTCACCAAAAATTTAATTAAATCCTGCATTTTTCCTCCTTAAAAAGCCCGGAACCGTTACTTTTATTTATTCTAAAAAGCCCGAGCTATTCCGTTTTATTTTCCGCTTTATTCGAGTCCGCGGCGCTCGCGGCAACCGTCGCCGACGCGAATTTCGCCGTGTCTCTTTCGATAAGTCCGGCGTCCTTGAACAGCCGTCTTACCGTATCGGTCGGCTGCGCGCCGTTTTTCAACCATTTTTCCGCGACGGCGTTGTCGATTTTGACTAAGGACGGCTCCTTCGTCGGATCGTAGTAACCGATTTGTTCGATATACTGACCATCTCTCGCTTTTCTGCTGTCCGTCGCGACAATGCGGTAGAACGGCGCCTTTTTAGCGCCCATTCTGGTTAATCTGATTTTTACTGCCATTTTTCTAATTCCTCCGAGTATTATGAATTTTTTTATTTTTTATTTTTTTATTTGCGCGGGGGAAGCCTTATTACAAAAAGGTTATCCCACGACGTCCTCTTCCGAAAAACATTAACGTTAAAAATAAGCCGCTACATCCGCATTTTTGCCTTTATATCCTTTGGAAAATCCGCCGTTTACTTCAAATTATTTGCCGTCTTATTCTGAAAGAACTCTCTTACGTAACGTTTCATAAAAAGCTTAACCGCAACGCCCGGGTTTGGCGGAATCGTATAAAACGCCGAGGTTTTTCGGAAAGAAGCACGGCGGAAGACTTTTGTTCGCAAAAATTTACGTCGCCTAAAACGGCAGTTTCATAAATTTTTTATTTCCTTTTCCGCTCATTTGCTTCATCATGTTTTTCATCGCGTCGAACTGCTTGAGCAGTTTATTAACATCCTGTATGCTTGTGCCGCTGCCCGCGGCAATGCGTTTTTTTTCCGAGCCTTTTATGGAATCGGGGTTGGAACGTTCCTTTTTCGTCATAGATTGAATTATCGCCTTAGTTACGATCAGCTGTTTTTCGCTGAAGCTCTCGTCGAAATCCTTGAGCTGTCCTCCCACCGGAAGCATTGACAAAATCTCCTTCATACTGCCCATCTTTTTCAGAGAATCCAACTGCAAAAGATAGTCGTTAAAATCGAACCCGCGCTCCTTGATTTTCTTTTCGAGCCGCTTTGTTTCCTCCTCGCTGAACGCTTTTTCGGCTTTTTCGATTAGCGACAGCACGTCGCCCATACCGAGTATTCGCGACGCCATCCTGTCGGGATAAAACGGTTCTATATCCGTCAGTTTCTCGCCTATGCCCGTGAATTTTATCGGCTTACCTGTTACGGCGCGTATAGACAGCGCCGCGCCGCCGCGCGTATCGCCGTCCAACTTTGTTAATATTACGCCCGAAACGTCCAGTTGCTTGTTAAAAATATCTGCGGCGTTCACCGCGTCCTGTCCCGTCATACTGTCCGCGACGAACAAAATTTCCGTCGGACGGACGGCTTGCTTAATTTCTCTAAGCTCGCTCATCAGCGCCTCGTCGATATGCAGACGCCCCGCCGTATCCAGCACGACTGTATCCAGTCCGTTAGAGACGGCGCGCTTCACCGCCTCCTCGGCAATTTTGACGGGCGAAATCTGACCTAAAGCAAACGTCTCCGCACCCGCGCGTTCTCCCACGATTTGAAGCTGTTTAATCGCCGCGGGGCGGTAAACGTCGCATGCCGCGAGCAGTACGCTTTTGCCCTGTTTTTTGAGCATTGCGGCGAGCTTGCCGCACATCGTCGTCTTGCCCGCGCCTTGAAGCCCGCACATCATATAGACGGACGGCGGCTTGTCGCTCACGGCAAGCTTTGCGTTTTTCGCGCCCATAAGCTCGACCAATTCGTCGTCGACAATCTTTATTATCTGCTGCGACGGCGTGAGGCTTTTCAAAATGTCCTCGCCGACGGCTTTTTCGGTGGCGCGGTTGATGAAATCCCTGACGACGTTAAAATTGACGTCCGCTTCAAGCAACGCGATTCTGACCTCGCGCATAACCTGCTTGATTTCCAATTCGGTCAACTTGCCCTTATTTTTCATCTTGGAAAATATATGATTGAGCCGCTCGCTCAGCCCCTCGAAAAGCGCCATTTTCGCACCTCTTTTTTAAGAACTTGTATTTTACTCGGAGAGTTTCCCCTTTTTAAGGGATTTACGCGGAGGAAACCTTTTGCGAATTTAATCGGATGCGGCGACAAACTCGCGGCGCCGGCGCGTCTTTTCCTTTTTCGCGCATATTTCGGCAAAAAACCCCGCCGCGTCTTCAAACTGCGCCTACGCTTTTTGTATTTATCTCCGCGAAAAAAAATCCGCAGTTTCCCGCGCCTCTTTCCAAAAAATACATAATTTTTATTTAAGTTTTTTACAAAATATAAATATATAAATAGCGCGGTCATATTATTTTGCGGCAATTTTCGCGCATACCGTCCATTGCAAACCCGCCGAGAATGTTACAATCCGTGTTATTCCGCGCTACCGCGCCGCCAACGATACCGTGCTTTGCTGCGTCCGGCGTCGTTCCCTCATCCGTTAATCGTATAACAACTCTTCGATTTTTTTAGTTTCCCCGCTAAAAGCCCCGCCCGATTTTTCATTAATTTTTTCCGCGACGCGAACCGCGCTTCTGCGTTTATCGTCGAATCTCAAAACATTCTCTAACCGCCGTAGCTCCCGTTCGCCGCGAGTTATGGCGTCGCGCACCGCCTGGGGAGAAATCCCGAACATTAAGCTCATCTCGCGCAGTGAAATGTCGCAATCGTAATACAGCCTGATAAATTCGCGCTGTCTTTCGGTCAGCAGTCCTCCGTACAGCTCGTTGAGCGTGCCGATCGCCAGATTTTTTTCATAACCCATAAAAAAACTCCGCCTTTTTTCCGCAAAGCGTCTATTTGCCGCCGCGCATCATAAGGCTTCCGTTTTGCGCAACCGCGTTTAACGCCAATAAAAATACTGTAAAGGCGATACCCTTTACAGTATTATACATTACCGCTCCGAAAATGTCAAACATTTTTTCGGACCAAAATATTTTTATTTTTCCGCGTCGCCGTCCGAATCCGCCGAAACCCCGTCCTTTTTATTTTCCGATTTCGATTCTGCGGATCCCCGCTCCGTCCTTGCGGATTCGCCCGCCGTTTCCGACGGCTCGCGCGTTGTTATTTCGCTTTCCCGCTCGGTCTTTTCCGTTCTTTCGGCTTGCCTCGCTTGTTCCTCTTTTTCGGCTTTTTCGGCGTCTCTGCGCTCGATATACTCGTCGATTTCCGCCGCGCTCCCGCCCTTGAACAGCATATCTATCTCCGTCGTATATATGGTTTCGCGTTTATACAGCAATTTGACCATATTCTCCACTATCGGCAGATTATCGTTTATAATTTTCTTGGCTTCGGCGTAACATTCGTCTATAATTTTTTTAACCTCGTTGTCTACGACTGCGGCAAGCTCCTCGCTGTAATTTTTGTGCGCTTGATAATCTCTTCCCAAAAACACCTCGTTATCGCCGCCGAGATACATATTGCCCAACCGCTCGCTCATACCCAGCTCCGCGACCATTTTTCGCGCTATCGCGGAGGCGCGTTTTATATCGCTCGACGCGCCCGCGCTTATATCGTCAAGTATAATTTCCTCTGCGGCTCTCCCCGCGAGTAAGGTCTTTATCGCGCTGAAAAATTTGCTCTTTGTAGAGAACTGATCGTCGTTATCGGGGCGCATAAGCGTATAGCCATCCACCGAGCCGCGCGGAATAATACTGACCTCGTGGACGTTGTCGTAATTCGGCACGATTCTCGCGACAACGGCGTGTCCCGCCTCGTGATAAGCGGTTATTCGCTTATCGAAGTCCGTAACGAGGCGGCTTTTTTTCTGCGGACCTGCCGTAACCTTATTGAAAGCCTCGCTTATATCGGTCATATTCGTCTGCGCCCTGCCGTCGCGCGCGGTCAGAATCGCCGCCTCGTTCAGGAGATTTTCGAGATCCGCACCCGTAAAGCCGCTTGTAAGCCTCGCTATCTGTTGCAAATTCACGTCCGGCGCGAGCTTTTTATTGCGGCTGTGCACTCTCAGAATCGCCTCTCTGCCTTTGACGTCGGGCACGTTGATATATATCCGCCTGTCGAACCTTCCGGGTCTTAGGAGCGCGACGTCGAGAATATCGACTCTGTTCGTAGCCGCCATAACGATAATACCCTCGTTTGTCTCGAAGCCGTCCATATGGACGAGCAATTGATTCAGCGTCTGCTCGCGTTCGTCGTGACCGCCGCCGAGTCCCGCGCCTCTCTGCCGTCCGACCGCGTCTATCTCGTCGATAAAGATGATGCAAGGCTTATTGAGCTTTGCCTGCTCGAAAAGATCTCTCACCCTCGACGCGCCCACGCCCACGAACATCTCCACAAAGTCCGAGCCGCTTATGTTGAAAAACGGCACTCTCGCCTCGCCCGCGACGGCTTTGGCAAACAGCGTTTTGCCCGTGCCGGGTTCGCCGACGAGCAAAATACCTTTTGGAATTCTCGCGCCCAAATCGGTGAATTTTTTCGGAGCCTTCAAAAAATCCACGATTTCCCGCAACTCCTCCTTTTCCTCGTCCACGCCCGCGACGTCGGAGAATCTGATTTTGACGTCCTTAGTAACGCGCGCTTTAGTCTTGCCGAAATTCATCGCCTTAGCGTTCGCGCCCTGCGTCTGCCTGAACATAAAGAATATGACGACGGCGACGAGCACAAAGCCGACTATCGGCAGAATGACGTTCCAAAAGACCGCGCCGCTGTTCGGGTCGTCGAAGTCGATAATTCCCGCAGACAGCGGCACGTCAAATTCCGCTCTCGCGTCCTCCTCGTTTTTGCCTCCGCTCACCGCTTGTTCTATTTGCCTTTCCACATACGCCTTGTATTCCTCTCTCAGCGTATTCTCAAAATTCACTCTCGACGAGATATACGCGTATCCGTCGTGGTTTTGCGGAAATTTAGTATTCGATTTGCTTTCCTTATAGATGACCTTATAGGTTGAAATTTGTATTTTTTCAATCGAGCCGTCCAAAACTCCGGCTATCACCGCGTCGGGCGTAACCCGATCGGGCTTGTTCGGATTTAACGACACCGCTATCAGCACCACCGCGCCTACGATTATAAGTAAGACTATTATATTTTTTAAAGAACCGTATTTTTTCACTGTTGCCTCCGGCGTGAATTTTTTTATTATAGCGGGGGAATTTTTATGCGCGGGGAAGCCCTTTTGCGGACTTACCCGGCGCGGCGGCAAGCTATTCGGTCTTTATCCACGGATATATTTCGACAAAAAGCTCCGCGCGCCGGTCTTTGAAGCCGCGACCGCGTTTTTGTCTTTATCTCCTCTGATAAATCCGCCCCTCCCGCATATTTGCCGCCGCGCCCCTTTCCGAAAACTTCCGCAATTCACGGCCGGTTACGAATCGGGTTTACGTTAAATTTTTAGCCCTTTCCAAAAAACTCAGGCATATTTAACGAATAAACGCTAAATCTTTGTTTTTTGCCAAGCCTTTTACCTCATAGACCGCTTTTTCGCGGAAAGACGACTTAGCGTTACGAACCGAGTCGGGCTTGTTAAACGCCGCCTCGGAATCTCTTTTCCCCGCAAGCAAAGCGCGGTCATTCGGAAACAACCGCGTATATTATATTAACACAAAGTTAAAAAAATATCAAACGATAACGCGTCGGTTACCGCAAAATATTTCCAAATCTTTTCGGCGGCGTTTTCCGAGTTTTCGACGGTCTTTAACATGTTGCCTCATAGCTCCGCTCACGGTTTTTCATCGTTTTTTTTCAATAATTTTCGCCGTTTTTCAATGTCGTTTTACAAAAACTTTCCGCGCTTTTTTAGGGTTTTTCATATTTTTTCAGCGGTTTCCTCATGCCTTTTTCGGTGAATTTCCATAGCTTTTACACGTTTTTCGGTAATCTTCGGAGATTTTTACGCGATTCATAAAAAATTCCGGACACGCGGCGTTACTTCACGATCGTTTTCTCGCCGGATGCTTCCCGAGTAACGTATCCAGATTATCCGCTATATATTCCGCGACTTTGCCGCTCAAGTCCTCTATCAAGCCGCAATCCGCCGACAGCAATTGCATTACGTTATCCTCCGCGTTTTCCGCGACTATACCGACCACGCCTATGTCTCCGTAACGCTTTCCGGACTTGCCGACGGCGTAGCCCGCGCCAACGCCGACTCCGCTTACCTTTATACCGCCTATATCCTTCGCCGAGCCCAAGCATGCATCCACGGCGATAATTTTGCCGTCCCTGTGGTTCGTCTTGATAAATTCGTCGTAACGGTCGATATTCGCGCCGTTTATATTTCGACCCGTTATGCCGTACACGTATGCTTTAAGCCCGTATTCTTCGATAAGCCTTCTTCCCACCGCCGGACCCAAAAGATCACCCGCGACGCGGTCGCTACCGATACACATAATAACGGGCAGTCCGTCCGTACCGTTTACAGAAATATTCGCGTTTTCCGTCTGCTTTTCAAAAGATCCCGTTTGATTTTCCCGTGCGTCCGAAAGGCTTCCGACCATAATTTCCGCGCCGTTCGTCAATTTCTCCGGCATATAATTTCCCTCCGTCGAAGCGAAACCCGCTTCTTAAAAAAATTCCTTGCCGGAGGATTATTGACACATCGGAGACGCGCTAAAAAACCTTAAATTAAAAAATTTGACGATTTTTTTTCTATTCTCAATTTTAATTGTAGTTTATGTATTTTTTATGAATTTTATAGACGACCGTTAATTTTTTGACGTTACGGTCGTGATAAATTTACGGCTTCAATTTCAGCTTCCGGTTTACCATTTTTCAAAAAACGTTTCCGCGCGGACGATCGGCGGAGAACCCCGCCTATTTTTCAAAGGGGCTTTGCTTTAACTTGCGGCCTACGCGGCATATCGCGGTAAACGGCGCCTTTTTTTGAGGTATGATTTTAAAGTTTAATCCGTCTTAAAAAAACGGCGCGGCGGTTTTTCGCTAAGTTTATACCGCTCACGGCGATTACGTGCAAAAAACGAAGTTTTACGCGGGACGTTTCAAAAGAGCGAGCACTATCGCTAATGCGGTAATAACAAAATAAAAGAGGGTCGCGAATTTTCGCGACGATAAACCTATATGGCGGCGTCTTTTATCGCGAAAATTCATAACCCTTAAATGGAACGACGGAGTTTTTTGAAAGTTATTTCTCACGCATTTTTTATAAAAAAAATCCCGTATCCTTTAATAGATTCAAAATTTTACCGAAAGTCTCGTTTTTGTCCTTCGGGGTGACGGTGAAAAAGTTATCCGCGCTCTTTTGCAGTTCCTTAAAGCCCTCGTATACCGCTCTATGAAATTCGGCTTTTTCGTTTTCCATGCGATCCTCAGAGCCGCCCTCGCGCCAGTAAGCCTTTTCGGGAGGCAGGTCGATAAAAATCACCGCGTCTGGCATACAATTTTCGACGGCGTAGCCGTTGATTGCCGTCACGTACTCCGCGCCCAGTTTTCGCGCGTAGCCCTGATAAGCAAACGACGAGTGTATATACCTGTCGCAAATCACGTTTTTTCCGGCGTTCAGCGCGGGCAGAATCACGCCGTCGATATGCTGACAGCGCGCCGCCGCATAGAGCAACGCCTCCGTTCTGTACGAAATTTTGCCGAAATAGCTTTTGTCGAGGATTATGCCCCTTATTCTTTCGGCGATCTCGCCGCCGCCCGGCTCGCGCGTAAAGACATAGCTCTCCAAAAGTCCGCGCTCCTCAAGATACTCTCTCAGCATTCCGATATACGTACTCTTGCCGACCCGCTCGCCGCCCTCCACGGTCACAAATTTTCCTTTCATAAAACCTCCGCTCAACATATTTTTTTCACGGTTCCGCGCCGTGTTTTTCAAGCGTTTTCATACCGAATTTTCGCGACCCCGCACCGTGTTTTGGCGTTTTTATGTCCGTATTTACGGCGGATTTATACCCTATTTTCAGCATTTTTTATCATATTTTTATGGTTTTAAGCCGTACTTTTCGCGGTTCCATACCATAATTTTTATGGTAATTTCTATATAGCATTTTTACGATTCCCGACGATTTTACGCCGCTTTTCAACGTTTTTAAACCGTTAAAAAACAACTCGGTAACACGCCGAAAACGGCAAAAGATACCGTCGGCATAGTTTAAGAGGTCTGTATATTTCGCGTTTTTCACGGTTTTTTTAGCGGTTTTTGCCGCATTTTCACGGTTCCGTACCGCCTTGTCCGTCGGACTTCTTCATGGTTTTAAATACCGCGACCTTGCCGCCGACTAAACCGAATAAGCCGCTCTTATTTTCCAAAAGATATTCGAGTATCCCGGGAGTTATCAAACAGCCTCTCGCAACCGACGGTATGCCGGGCGGATACGCGCCTATTTCGGACGCGGAAATTCTTCCGCCGCAAGTCTCGAGCCCGACAAATTCCGTTTCGGAAAAATCAAAAAAACCGCAACGATCCAAGTCCTTGACCCGTTGCTCCGCAACGGTTCCGTTATCCGTAAAAATGTTATTTTCAGTCGCGTTCGAATGCGTAATATTTACCGAAAAAACATTCTTTTCACGCTCTTCCGCACATTCCGGATTTTTTGAAAATTCTTCTTTTTTATCCGCGCCGGCAAATTCCGAACCCGTCGGAAAAATATTCCTTTTCCCCGCGTTTACGCGCTCCGAACCCGCCGGAAATTCTTCTCTTTTATCGGCGTTTACGCGCTCCGAATTCGCCGGAAAAAGTTTCTTTTTTTCACCGTCCTTTATCTCTTTCAGCGCGTCCTCCAAACGGTCGATCGCGGATAAATTATACGGCGAGAGGATAAACACGGCAAGGCTTTTAGTATACATCTCCGCGTAGACATTTCTCCGCTCCAATTCCGTCCTGAATTCCGCGGCGGTCCGCGGCGAAAAGTCCACCATAAAACGCGAAAAATCTCTTTCCGCGCCGCGTCGGTTTTCACAGTAATATAAAAAATCTTTTTCCGCTTCCGCGCCGCGTTCGTTTTCCTCTCGCGGAGCGTATCCGAAACTTGCGGCGAGAGTTTTCAGCTTAACCGCTCTCCCGTATAACGCACCGTAAGCCGCCTCTCCGTCCTCCGCCATACGCGCCGCGGCGTAATCTATAGACGCTAAAACCGTGTAATTCGGGCTTGTACTGTGAAAAACCGCCCGATAAAATTCGGCCGCCCTAAGCGTTTTTTCGCCGTAGCAATGCAACATAGCGCCGCCCGTATATACGGGCATAGTTTTGTGACAGCCGTCCGCGGCGAAATCCGCGTATCCTGCGGCATGGGACGGGAGCATACTTCCGAACGCGAAATGCGCGCCGTGCGCGCCGTCCGCGATCAGCAAAATTCCGCGCGGCTTTAATAACGCGTAAATTCCTTTCAGGTCTGCGCACCTGCCGAAATAATCGGGCGAGGTCACGACGACCGCCGCAAGAGATTCGTCGCCCGCGCGGTCAAGATTTTTTATCGCTCTCTCGATATCCGCGACGGCGGGCGGAAGCGCGTATCCGTAATTATCGCGCCGCGTTTCAAAAAAAACCGGACACATTCCGCACACCGCCGCCGCGTTGAAAATCGATTTATGGGCATTTGCCCCGACGAGTATTTTGAGGCGTTTTTTCCGCGATTCCGCACCGCTTTTTTCCGTATGCTTTCCGGCGTTAAACTTACCGGTAAAACCGTTGCCGTTCGCGAGAGCCGCCGCCGAAGCTACCGCCGTAAAAATCGCCGAAGTCACGCCGTTCGTAAAAAACAGCGTTCCGCTCGCGCCGTAAAATTCCGCCGCTTGCTTTTCCGATTGAGCGATTACGCCGGACGGACACAGTAAATTGTCCGAAAACGGCAACTCCGTAATATCGTAGGACGCGCCCGAAAAAATTCCGCCCGAAAAAGCCCCCTGATGTCCGGGGGTGTGAAAACGCGCCGGCATACGGTTGCGATATTTTTCCACACAATCCAAAATAGGCGTTTTTAGCTTCATTTTATAATTAAAGCGGGGAGATTTATGCGGGCGGAAGCCTTCTGTAAACCAAAGATTTCCATCCGCGCCCCTTTCCGAAAAATTCCGACTTTGTAAAATTTATGTTCACAGCTTAAAATGCGGAATTTACAGGAGAATGCGACTGTTAAGGCAGTTTTTCAAAGCCGCGGAAAGACTTCAAAAAATATGCGTCCAAGAATTGCGAATACGGGTTCTAGAATATTTAGCGAATAAGCCGCGAATTTTTCGGGGAATAAACGCCGTCCGCAGACGGGCGGTTCTCATTTTTCACAAGAAGAACGATCCGTCGTTATTTCAGCGGCTTCATCGTCGGGAACAGGAGCACGTCCCTTATAGACGCGCTGTCGGTTAAAAACATAACTAGCCTGTCGATTCCTATACCCATTCCTCCCGTAGGCGGCATTCCGTACTCCAACGCCGTAACGAAATCGTCATCCGCATCCTGCGCCTGCTCGTCGCCCTTTTCGCGTTTTTTCATCTGCTCGGCAAACCGCTGTTTTTGATCGATCGGGTCGTTCAGCTCCGAATATGCGTTGCCGAGCTCGCGCCCGTACACGAAAATCTCGAAGCGTTCGGTCAGCGTTTTGTCGTCTTTTTTCTTTTTCGCGAGCGGCGAAACCTCGACGGGATATTCGGTTATGAAGGTCGGCTGAATCAATTTGTTTTCTACGAGCGCGTCGAAAAGCTTATAAACGACCGTGCCGGACGAATCCTCTCCGCTTACCTCCGCGCCCGCCTCTTTCGCTTTGCGTTTCAGTTCGTCAAGCGGCGCGGAGCAATCTATTCCCGCGAATTTTTTCACCGCCTCCGCCATCGTATACCTTTGCCAGGGGGCCTTGAAGCTAAGCTCCGTGCCCTGATATGAGAACTCCGTAGAACCCAAAACCTTTAACGCCGTAAATTCCGTCATCCTTTCCGCCGTGCGCATCATATCGTTGTAGTCGCAGTAAGCGGCGTAAAGCTCGACCGTCGTGAACTCGGGGTTGTGTCTGACGCTCATTCCCTCGTTCCGAAACAACCGTCCGAGCTCGTATACGCGCTCGAAACCGCCGACTATCAGTCTTTTCAGATATAATTCGGGCGCGATTCTTAGGTACATATCCAAACCGAGCGTATTATGGTGAGTGACGAACGGCCGCGCCTCCGCGCCGCCCGCAACGGTGTTCAGAATAGGCGTTTCCACCTCGATATAGCCGTCGTTGTCAAGGTATTCTCTTATCGCCTTTATGACCTTGCTCCTCGCTATAAACACGTTCTTGACTTCGGGGTTGGCGATTAAATCAACATATCTTTGCCTGTAACGCAAGTCGGGATCTTTCAGTCCGTGATATTTCTCGGGTAGCGGCAATAAGGATTTCGATAACAGCGTAATCTCCGTGACTCGCACCGAAACCTCGCCCTTATGCGTAGTAAATACGTTTCCCTTAACGCCCGCTATATCGCCTATATCCCAACGCTTAAATTCCTCGTAAACCTCGCCTAAATCGTCGGCTTTGAGGTAAATTTGTACGCTTCCGCTCCCGTCCAAAATGTGGCAAAACGAGGCTTTGCCCATAATGCGGCGCGAGATAATCCTGCCAGCGACGGAAACCTCTCTGCCGTCGAGCGCCGCGCCGTCCCTCAAAATTTCCACAGCCGAATCCGTCTTGACGTAAGACGTGATTTCATACGGGTTTTTGCCCGCGCCGATCAATTCTCTTAATTTTTCTCCGCGTATCTTTATCGATTCCGCCAAATCCCGCTCGCGGTCCGCCGCCGCGGTCCGTTCCGTTTCGGACATAATAATTTCCACCTTTTTCCGTATTTTTTATATTGGACTTCTTTTAAAAACCGCGTCGGCGACAGTCTTTGCCGCTTTTAATCCTCCGCATCGTTTTTTTACAGGAACGCTACGGATGCGCGCAAAAACCGCCCAAAAACTATTCGCCGTCAAGTTCCGAAAGAGGCCGCCCTTACATACCTAATGGGAGAACCTTTTGTGAACAAAGAATTTCCCTCGCTCCTTTACTCAAAAGCTTAACGCCGTTAATCACGCGTTATATATACGTGAGGATCGGACGCTCTCGTAAAGCTATATCCTGTTGACCTTAGTCGCTATCGCGGCTTTTTTGACGCTCTCCGCGACGGCGCTCGCCACCCTTTTGTCGAAAGGCGCGGGGATAACGTAATCCTCGCTCAATTCCCCGTCCTCGATAAGCCCCGCTAGCGCGCGCGCCGCCGCAAGTTTCATCTCGTCGTTTATATCCGAGGCGCGCACGTCGAACGCGCCTCGGAAAATGCCCGGAAACGCGAGCACGTTGTTTATCTGATTCGGATAGTCCGACCTTCCCGTACCCACTATGAACGCGCCCGCCGCCTTCGCCTCCTCGGGCAGAATTTCGGGCACAGGATTCGCCATCGCGAAAATTATAGGTTTTGCGCCCATAGTTTTGACCATTTCGGCTGTCAGAACACCGGGGCCGGACAGTCCGAAAAACACGTCAGCGTCCTTTATGACGTCGGCGAGCGCGCCTTTTCGGCCGTGCTTATTGGTGATTTCCGCCATTTCGGTTTTTACCGAATTCATTCCATCCTTGCCCTTACAAACAGCGCCGCTCCTGTCGCAGAGTATAACGTCGCTCACTCCCGCCTTGAGCAGCAACTTTGACACGGCTACCGCCGAAGCGCCCGCTCCGCTGACCGCGACATTCAATTCGCCAAGCGTCTTTCCCGCGAGCTTTGCGGCGTTTATCAGCGCGGCGAGCGATACGACGGCCGTGCCGTGCTGATCGTCGTGAAAGACGGGTATATCCAATTCCGCCTTTAATCTTCTCTCTATCTCGAAACAGCGCGGCGAAGCGATATCCTCCAGATTGATCCCGCCAAAGCTTCCCGCTATCAGCTTGCAGACGGCGACGATTTCATCGACGTTTTTGCTTCTCACGCACAACGGAAACGCGTCCACATTCGCGAATTCCTTGAACAGCGCGCATTTGCCCTCCATAACCGGCATCCCCGCCTCCGGACCTATGTCGCCTAAGCCCAAAACCGCCGTTCCGTCCGTTATGACCGCGACAAGATTGCCGCGCCGCGTGTACGTATACGATAAATCTACGTTCTTTTCTATGGCGAGGCAAGGCTCCGCGACGCCCGGCGTATACGCCACGCTCAAATCCTCTCTGTTTCCGACGGGTACGCGCGACACCACCTCGATTTTGCCCGCCCATTCTTTGTGCTTCGCTAACGCTTCTTTCCCGTAATCCATTTTTTTATATCCCTTTCATTTTATTTTTATGTTATTTTTTATTTACGTGGAGGGGGGGATGTAAACCTTTTTTAGGTAAAATTTGCTTAATTGCGCCTCGTATTGTTATTTTGCACTTATTTGCTCTGCCGACTTAAACAATACGCCTTAAAAGCGGAACGGCTTATGTATACGAAGTTCATCGTATCCACCGTGAACCCGTTCGCCGTCTGTTCCGCGATATAGCGCTCGTACTCGTACTCGCCCTTTTTCTTCTGTTAATTAGCGTCTTTATACTTTTTCATTCGTTCTCTTTTACCACTCTCTAAGCTCGCCTATTGTTTTATCGGTCGCGACTTTTTAGGCGACTGTAAAAATTGCAGCTAATCAACAGAAAGGCTTAAACCTATACTATTAAATTTTTTTATCAACCGCATATTTTCGCTCTCAATGTTTAGTACCGGAATTTTTCCGTTCCTATAACACCATGCGCCAAGCGTGATTTGCGAATTTGTTTCTTCTGTAAAGTCATTAAAAACAGAAATTTTATCTTCTATTGCATTAAGCAATTTGCCAATACAATCCTCGACTTCCCAATCCTCGGCATAATCTCGCATTTCTAAAACCCACTCGGGCCAGGCGGGCGGCGTATCGATAGTTTTTTGCGGATATATCTTGACAATAAACCCCGACGGTCTATTATGACCGTTAAAACAATCGTCTAAAACGTCAAAATTTGTGCCGCTTGCGGAATGGACGCAAATATACTATTTGAATTTCGGAAAATTTTCCATCAAAGCCACCCGTTCAACATGTCGGAAGAGTTATCCAACGCCGCCTTGTTTTTGTCGTACCCCCGATTGATTACCGTTGGCGGTATCTTTAAAGACATCGTATTCGGAAATATTGCTTTTCCCAACATATTTAATTTTATCGAATAATCTATTCATACCTCTCCCGGCTTTTATTTTACCATAGTTGAGTTTTATTTGCAACAAGATACGCGATATTATAGTGAATTTCAGCGCGGTCAAGTCTATTTAGGAAATCCTTTTTGTCATATACTCCGTCAAACACCTCGACTTCCCGTCCCTGCAATCTGGATAATATAGCTGCTGTTTTACCGGTAATGTCCTTAATAAATGTTTTTGATTTAATAACTTTTACGTTTCCCTGCTCTAAGATATATCTTTCTCGAGAAGAAAGAGTATCTTGCGTCAAACAAGTCCTCTTGGTTGCTGCTATTTCATCGTCAAACACTAAATCAAAGAATTCATCTTCGAAAGAAACGGCGGAGTTAAATCGCTCGAACGGGTATATATCATATATACACCCCTTTATCGATTGGAAAATATTCCATTCCGCAAATCGTCTATAGTTGTTTTTGTCACTATAAAAATCAACCGCGAATTTATACCCCGCCTGTGCTACCGCACTTTACCGAAACGCGCAATTCTGTTATCAATACCGCAGAAATTGACATTATATTTGTCGGCTTCGAACGATAACGATTTTTTTGTCTAATACAAATAATGGTAAAATCCGCAACCATCATATCAATCAACCCCCAAACAAACCTCTAAGAACGCAAAAACGGTAGCCGCCATATGATCGAAATAATGTTTATTAAGAGTCATTCGCGTTTACCGTTGTCAATATTTGCGTTATTTACGTCCAAGATACTCTTTAAGCTCGCCTTGCACAAATGCGGGAAGTCGCGCCGCTTTGAAGCGTCCAACAAGCTTATCAATAGCATCGTATTGCTCAAACCAACGTCGGATATTTTGCCCAACATCTTCTACCGAACCTAATAAATCTATCCTTTCGCTAATATGCGCATTCAAATCGTATGTCTAAGTCCGTTTTCAATGTCACGAACAATTATTCCGACATTGACATAAAATCTTCACAGCTCCATTGCGAATTTTGCACATTACAAATAAGCGTTACATCCGTTAGATTCTTGAACCATGTCTGCCGATAATGTTCCGAATACAGCTCGTCAAAATAAAAATCACGCTCACCCTTTTCCCTTTTTTTTATAAAAAAATTATCCGCTTTACGAACAAAAACTAAATTAGACCCGTCAAAACGCAC
>JAISOS010000036.1 GCA_031275485.1 Clostridiales bacterium
ATGCGTTCTCTAATTGCAACGGGCTTAAAAGCGTTATAATCGGAAGCGCGGACTATGCGGGGACTCCCGTTACGACCATAGGACAAGCCGCGTTCTCCAATTGCACAAAGCTTGAAAGCTTAATTATCGGAAATAACGTGGCGTCCGTAGGCGTCGCCGCGTTCGTCGGTTGCAGCGCGCTCGAAAATCTGATACTCGGAGATAACGTAACGTCCGTCGGTGCGAATGCGTTCTCTAATTGCAACGGGCTTAAAAGCGTTATAATCGGAAGCGCGGACTATGCGGGGACTCCCGTTACGACCATAGGACAAGCCGCGTTCTCCAATTGCGCAAAGCTTGAAAGCTTAATTATCGGAAATAACGTGGCGTCTATCGGAAACGGAACGTTCTCCGACTGCGCCTCTCTTTCAAGCATAATAATTCCGAAATCGGTAACCTCCGTCGGCAACGATATGCTTTATAATTGCAGTACCGTCACAATATATATGCGCCGCACTGAAGAGGAAAGCGCGGAAATGTCGTTCGGCGACAACTGGAACAACGGACAACCCGTCGTTTGGGGCTACACGGGGGAATAAAGTAAACGAAGAATGCCGTTCGGCGGCAACCGGAAAAGCGGGCGAACTATTTTTGGAGCTACAAGGGAGAATAAGAATGAGCGTCAACTCAATAGTCATCGCTGTTTGGTGTGCAATTTCATAATGCGTACCCGCCTGTGTAAACTTTCGTTAACGACTAATCACCTGTAATAATGGCTGATTGAAATAACGGTTATATTCTGAAACGCGCTTAAAGTTTTTGGGAAAGGGGCGCGCGGAAAATCTTTTTTTCGCAAAAGGTTTCCCGCGCGCAATTTTTTTTAAAATCCTTTTTGTGTAAAAAAAAAAAATTGTTAAATTCTTAACAATCGCGTTTTTACGCTTTATTTCGCTTGCTTAATTTCCGCGATTATTTTATAATGTATACAAAACAAAAAAGGTTCGCCGCCCGTCAACGGCGCGGCTTTCGCGTCGGACAAAGCGAAAGGGCAAACGAAGCCGCGCCGACGCGGGGTACGGTTAAACGACGGGTCTAATAAAAAAACGGGAGTTAATCGCAAAATGAGAGTCTACAATTTTTCCGCCGGTCCGTCGATGCTGTTTGAGGAAACGCTGACCGAAACGAGAGACAATATGCTGTCCTACAAGGGATCCGGTTTATGCGTCGCGGAGATGAGTCACAGGTCTAAGGATTATTCGGATATTCACGCGGAATTTATAGAAACCTTACGCGAACTGATGCAAATTCCGGAGAATTACGCGGTGCTGTTGTTGCAAGGCGGCGCGTCGCAGCAATTCGACGCGGCGCCTCTGAACCTTTTAAGAAACGGCAAAGCCGACTACGTAATCACGGGTCATTGGTCGGAACGCGCTTTCGCGCAAGCCGCGCCGCTCGGCGATATAGCCGCCGTCGCGACCTCGAAGGAGTCCGTCTTCACTTATATTCCCGAGCTACCGCCGGAAATTTTCCGCGAGGGTACAGACTACGTTCATATCACGACCAACAACACGATTTACGGTACGAGATACACGGTTCTTCCCGACGTAAAATCGCCGCTCGTAGCGGACGCGTCGTCCGGAATTTTGAGCGAATACGCGGACATAAGTAAATTCGGCGTAATCTACGCCGGCGCGCAAAAAAATATAGGTCCGGCCGGACTTACGGTCGTGATAATCCGTAAGGATTTGATTTACGACGACCTGCCCCGCTATTGTCCGAAAATGCTGAAATATTCCACTCAGGCGAACGCGGACAGTCTTTTTAACACGCCGCCCTGCATGACCGTTTATATGTCGCTTTTAAATCTCCGCCAACTGAAAAAATTGGGCGGAATTTCGGCTATTCAAAAAATCAACGAAGAAAAAGCCTCTCTCCTTTACGACTTTATCGACAATTCGGATTTTTACAAAAACAATGTCAAAAAGAAAGACCGTTCGCTGATGAACGTCCCTTTCCTGTCGCCGAATGCCGACTTGGATAAGAAGTTTATAAAGGAAGCCGCCTCGGACGGACTGCTGACGCTCGGCGGACACAAGACCGTGGGCGGTATGCGGGCGTCCGTATACAACGCCATGCCCGTCGAGGGCGTAAAAAAGCTCATAGAGTTTATGAAGAAATTCGAAAGAGACAATAAGAATTAAATTAAAATTATGCGGGGAAAACCTTTTGTTCACAAAAGGTTTTCCCCGCGCCTCTTTTCAAAAAACTTTCGCGTGAATTAACGCGGCGCATACGGCAAACCGAACGAACGGCGGGCGCGCGGTCTCACTTAAAAAATATTAAATAAAAAACGGTAAAAAGGAAGAAGCTGATATGGCGGAATATAAAATATTGAAATTAAACGAAATAAGCGATGAAATAAACGGCGTTTTCGACGAAAAATACTCCTGCACGGATGATGTTTCCGCCGACGCGGACGGAATTATCGTCCGCAGTTTTAAAATGGCGGACTTCGAAACGGGTTCAAGGTTAAAAGCCGTGGCGCGGGCCGGAGCGGGCGTGAATAATATTCCCGTCGAGAGTATGACGGAAAAAAATATCGTCGTGTTTAACACGCCCGGCGCGAACGCCAATGCCGTAAAGGAGCTTGTCATATGCGCGTTGCTCCTCGCCTCTCGCAAAATTTCGGAGGCGGTCGATTGGGCGAACGCGCAAAAGGGCAAGGGCGGCGAGGTTCCAAAGCTCGTGGAGAAATTCAAAAATCAATTTGTCGGACCCGAAATAAGCGGAAAAACTCTCGGCATAATAGGTTTGGGCGCGATAGGCATACTCGTCGCGAACGCCGCCGTCGGGCTGAATGTGAAGGTTTTAGGCTACGATCCGTATCTGAGCGTGGACGCCGCGCTCACTCTCAGCAACAAAGTCGAGCGCGTAAAGGACATAAACGCCCTCTATCAAAGAAGCGACTATATAACTTTGCATTTGCCTCTTCTCCCCGCGACGGAAGGTATGATAAACGCGGAAACTCTCGCGAAAATGAAAGACGGCGTAAGAATTATAAACTGCGCGCGCGGCGAGCTGGTCAACTCCGCCGACATAATCGCCGCCGCGAGGTCTAAAAAGGTTGCGAAATACGTTACCGACTTCCCTTCCGACGAGCTTTTAGGCGTAGAGAATATCGTTGCGATTCCGCATCTCGGCGCGTCTACGCCAGAGGCCGAGGACAATTGCGCGGTTATGGCGGCGAGGCAGCTGAAGGACTATTTGGAGAACGGCAACATTACCAACAGCGTAAACTACCCCACGGCGGTTTTGGCGCGCAGCGGACGGTTCCGCCTCACCGTAACTCACAAAAATATCAGTAGCATGATTGCTCAGGCGACGGCGTTTCTCTCGGAATCGAAAATAAATATCTCAAATATGATAAGCGCGACGCGCGGTAATCTCGGCTATATGATAATCGATACCGACGGCGTGATTCCGCAAAAGACAGTGGACGAGATGAAAAAAATCGACGGCTTCCTGCAGATTTCGGTATATTAAATCCTTTGCGTATCGATAAATTTCGGGAATTTTACGCGGAAAGCCTTTTTCTCATAAAAGGCTTTTTTTATTTTGCGTCCCTTTTCAAAAAAACTTTCGCAAAGCACGTTAATCTATCGCGCATTGACAAATCATCGTGAATTTTGCGAGGAATCTCTTTGGCGTTAAAAAGGCTTTCCGCTCCGCACCTATTTTCCAAAAAACTTTACGGTATATTAAAAAATCTGCGACATTAAAATTCGCCGTAGATTTTTATATTTTTCCGCGTTTTTCCAAAACTTTTTCACGCTTTTACTCTCCGCTTTTTAATATGTTTTTTTGCGTTTTTCGCGTGTTATTTACATATTTTTTGCGCGTTTTTTCGCAATTTTTTTCATATTTTTACGCGTTTCTCAGGCGTTGTTCATTTAACCGTTATTTCCGTTATCACCCGCGGAATTAGCGCCGCCGTGTCGGTCGGCAAAACGCCGTATTGCGTGAATATCTTCTCCGCTTTTTCGGCGGCGCGTCCGGCGAGAAACGCGCCCGCGGCGGCGGAAATAATCGGCGGATTTCCTTGCGCAAGCAGTCCGCCGATTATGCCCGAGAGCAAATCGCCGCTTCCGCCCTTCGCCATACACGGACTTCCGGTTTTGTTTATAAGAACCTCACGCCCGTCCGTCGCCATGCTGTCCGCGCCCTTTAACAGCACGACGACCCCGTATTCCGCAGCGAAATTTTTCGCATAAAGCACGGGGTTTTCCGCTATCCTTTGGATATCCGTCTTCGCAAGCCGCGACATTTCCCCGTAATGCGGCGTAACGACGGCTTTGCCGCGTTTATTTGCGCCCTTAAATTCATCCAAATTCTCAGCGATATAATTCAGCGCGTCCGCGTCGTACACTGTCGGAATACCTATGCCGAGAGAGTATTCTACCACCCGCCCCAAACCTTCGTACATTCCTATGCCCATACCTATGCAGGCGGCTGTCGCCCGCCGGAACGCGCCGTCGAACTCTTCCGCCCTGAAATCTATGAATCCGCCCGACGAGGACAGCGGAAAAACCGTACTCGCCGTAACGCGCCCGTATATCGCCGCCGCCAAAAAATCGGGTACGGCAAGCGCGTTCAGTCCCGCTCCCGTCCTAAGCGCGGCGACGCCGTTCGCGGCTATCTTGTCGGCTAAAAAATCGGAGGCAAGCGCGTCCGCCGTTTCGCTCTCGGATCCGCTATTTTCGTCGTTCGCGCCCGTCCTTTCCCGCAAAAAACAAGATCCAAACGCGTCTCTTTTTCCGTTTTCCGGTTCGCCGATTTTCCGGTTCGCGTTTTTCACATACGCTCCGTATTCGTTAATTTCGCCGTTCGTCGTTTCTTTTTTTAGCTCGCAGGTCCCGCAGTTCGCGTTTTTCCCTTCCGTGCCGTATTTTGCGATTTCACGGTTAGCTTTTTCCATTCCGTCTATTACCGCCGCCGCTCCGTACTCGGTGAGCAGAGGCGCGCCGGCGTAATATTTACAGCCGCCGACTATCACAAGCTTGCCGTAGTCGCCCTTATGCGATTCTCTCGCCCGCTCCTTAAAAAGCCCCTTAATCAGCGTCTCGCTTATTACCGTATATTCTTTACCGTTCATAGCTCTCCGTTTTTTTATTTTTTTTAAGATTGCGCGGCGGGAAAAACCTTTTTTCAAAGACCCCAGCGCCATTTTCCAAAAACTTTTACTTGTATTTATAAATTGCTCTTATTATAGTCTTTACAAACCGGAACAGCGTTAAAGAAATGTTGAATTTTTTGCCGTTTACGGCAAAAAAGGCGGCGTTTAGCTTGCGCCGTTATATTTCATAACGACCGTATATCTCGTTTTCCCTAAAAGAGTCCGGCATGAAATTATTTTCCGCGTTACGCATAAAATATGTATATCGGAATATCAAAATATGCGCGTTAGCGCGTGTTCATATAAAACCGCAAACGGCTTCTTTTTAAGCTTCAATAAATTTATACGAAACGCGCTTGAATTTTATTCGCGGAGGACTTTTTTATCTATGTGCGGAATTGCAGGAATGTTCGACACAAAACTCGAAAAAATTTTCGGGTACGCGGGCGGAGAAGCGCCGCAAAATTATGCCGTTCGCGGCTCATCTATAGATAACGTATTGCAAAAGCATAATACATACGGTATGAATATCGTAAACGCCCCGCAAAAACACGGCGTTTACGGTGAATACGCGGACAATACCGACGGTGCGAATATAGAAAATATACCGCAAAAGCACAACGGCGACGTATATATAGCGGGAATTTCGCCGCTTATCGAACAAATTCCCGCGTTCAAATCGATGCGGGACGCGCTCGCTCGGCGCGGTCCGGATCAGCGCGGCATTTTTATCGACGGGAACGCCGCCCTAATTCACACGCGCCTAAGCGTTGTGGACGCCGAGCGCGGCGCCCAGCCCATGCGGCTTTCTTATAACGGCGAGGACTATTGCATGGTCTATAACGGCGAGCTCTACAACACGGAGGAATTGCGCCGCGAATTACTGTCCTTAGGGCACGTCTTTTCGGGACATTCGGACACGGAAGTTCTCCTGCACTGCTACGCCGAATTCGGCGGCGATTATTGCGTCGAAAAACTGAACGGAATTTTCGCGTTCGCGGTATTCGAGAAACAAAAAAACCGCTTGTTTTTCGCGCGCGACCGCATAGGCGTGAAACCGTTTTTCTACTGTTTAAAGAACGGTGTTTTCGTATTCGCGTCCGAAATACAAGCGCTTCTGCGTCATCCCTTAATCGAGGCGGAAGCGGACGCGGAATCCTTCGCGGAAATAATATGCTTGGGACCGGGCCGCACTCCGGGCTGCGGCGTTTTCAGAGGCGTAAAGGAATTGAAGTCCGCGCACTGCGGCACGTTCGGAGCCGACGGTCTGAAAATCCGAAAATATTGGAGCATGACCGACGGAGAGCATACGGACAATTTCACGCAAACCGTCGAAAAAGTGCGCTTTCTCGTCGTCGACGCGATAGAAAGACAACTTGTGTCCGACGTACCGGTCTGCACGTTTCTATCGGGCGGGCTGGATTCGAGCGCGATTTCGGCAATCGCCAATTCTTATTTCACGAAAAGAGGCGTGTCCTTGCATACCTTTTCGGTGGACTACGAGGACAATCAACGCTATTTCAAGGCGGGAAAATTCCAGCCGGACGACGACAAGGAATATATAGATTATATGACCGAATTTCTCGGCGCGAAGAACCGCAGAGTTTTGCTTGACGCCGAGGAACTTGCCGACGCGCTTTGCATCGCAGTTGACGCGCGCGGTCTGCCTGGTATGGCGGACGTGGACGCGTCGCTACTCTTATTCTGCCGCGAGATAAAAAAATTCGCGACCGTCGCGCTATCGGGCGAATGCGCCGACGAGATTTTCGGCGGATATCCGTGGTTCCGCGATAAGGAAATAAGAGCGAAAAACGGTTTTCCGTGGTCGCAGTCCACGGCGTTCCGCGCGGGTTTTTTGAAAGATGAATTCGCCGAGAAAATCAATTCGTTCGAGTATGTAAATTCGCGGTATAACGCATCAGTAAACGACGCGTCCGTGCTACCGAAACGTAACGCGGAAGAGAGACGGATGAAAGAGATGATAAACCTTAATTTTGATTGGTTTATGCAAACGCTTTTGGACCGCAAGGACAGAATGAGTATGTACTGGGGGCTGGAGGTGCGCGTACCGTTCTGCGACTACCGCATAGCCGAATATATGTATTCGGTTCCTTGGGAAATGAAAGACTTCGGCGGGCGCGAAAAAGGATTGCTACGCGAGGCGCTGCGCGGAATTCTGCCCGAAAGAATATTGGCGCGGAAGAAAAGCCCTTACCCGAAAACCCACAACCCCGCGTATCTTTCCGTAGTGTCGAAAAGGCTTAGGGAAATAATTGAAAATCCGTCGGCGCCAATCCACCACGTAATAAAAAAGGAGGCTTTGGAAAGACTTTTGAAAAACGAAAATTCCGCGCCGTGGTACGGACAGCTTATGACCGCGCCGCAAACGATCGCCTACTTTTTGCAGTTTAATTATTGGCTGGAAAAATTCAAAGTGCGCATAGTGTAAAGCTGTTTTTTTATTTTAAAATTTACGCGGAGGACGCCATTTGTTCGCAAAAGCCCCTCTCTCAACTTCCATACAAAAAAACTTAAATATTTTAATAGGTCCGTTCAAACAAAGCGCCGTATGCGGTCGCTATGAATCGGAGTTGCTCAATACATATTATACAAATCTCCCGCGTTATTTCCGCATTGTTTTCCGCTCCGTTTTCGCGTTATTTTCACTCCGATATAACGCCGCTAATTGCAAAAACCGCGCGCTATAGACTCTCGCTTTACATTTATAAATATCTATTATTTTCCACGCTGTCCCTTTTAATTATTTCCTCATTATTTCATCATCGTTTCCCGCTCCGTTTTCTCATTATTTTCGTTCCGGATTATTCCGTTCAACGCCTGAAAATACGGTCTACGATCACGTCCGTTTCGCCGTGTATTCCGCCTTTCCCTCCGTCGTTTTTATCGTTTTCGGAGATTCCCGAATCGAAGCCGATTTTTTCTAAATTTCCGGGATCGGCGTCGATTTTTCCAGAAACCGGCCCGCCGTCCTTTTTATCCGTCCCGATTATAACGTCGGCGGCGCGTTCGCGTTCATTCTTTTTTTCCGCGCCGTTATCCTCCGCGTCCGCGAAAACCAGTCCGCTCTTTATGAGATCGTCGAAATGCGAGACGGTGAATATCTCGATTTTCGACATAACTTCGTCGGGTATTTCCTCTATGTCCGCCGCATTGTCCTTAGGGATAAAGAATTTATTTATGCCCGCCCTATGCCCCGCCATAATTTTTTCCTTTATGCCGCCTACCGCCGTAACGCCGCCGCGCAGAGAAATTTCGCCCGTCATAGCCGCGTCGCTTCTCACGGGTCTTCGTGTCAGCGCGGAATAGATCGCCGCGGCGAAACCGACGCCGGCGGACGGACCCTCCTTTGGCACCGCCGTTTCCGGCAAATGAATGTGATAGTCCAGCTCGCTGAAAGCCTCGTCGGGTATGCGGTGCGCCGCGGCTACCGACCTGATATAGGTCAGGGCGACTTTTATGGATTCCTTTATTATGTCCTTCAAATTTCCCGTCGCAATGATTTCGCCCTTTCCTTTGACGGTATTGATTTCAATCGGCAGTATGTCGCCGCCGCCCGCCGTCCACGCGAGACCGGTTGCTACGCCCACCTCGTCGTTTTTGCGCTTTTTCTGTTTTACGACGGTTTTCCCGCCCAAAAATTCCGCGAGGTTATCCTTATTCACCGTGATAAGTTTCGTCGAATGCGTCGTCAGTATGAGATACGCGGTCTTTCTCATAATTTTGGCGATTTGCCTCGATAACTCGCGCACCCCCGCCTCCGAGGTGTATTTATATATGATCTCATATATAGCCTCGTCCTCTACGGATATATTTTCGGGTTCTAAGCCGTGATTTTTCATAGCCTTTTCCACGAGGTAATTTTTCGCGATATGAAACTTCTCGTTGTAGGTGTAGCTCGGCATCTCTATGATTTCCATACGATCCAAAAGAGGCTTCGGGATTTCCTCCGCGCTATTCGCCGTCATCAGAAACATAACGTTCGAGAGGTCGTATGGTAGCTCGAGATAATTGTCCCTGAAAGACGAGTTTTGCTCGGAGTCCAATACCTCGAGGAGAGCGTTCGCGGGGTCGCCCTTATTGCTTCCTCTCGACAGCTTGTCTATCTCGTCTAAGAGGAATACGGGATTGCTTGCGCCCGCAAGTTTTATGCCGTTCAGAATTCGGCCGGGCAGAGCGGCGACATAGGTTTTTCTGTGCCCGCGTATCTCCGCTTCGTCGGATATACCGCCGAGACTCATTCTGACAAATTTTCTCCCCGTCGCGGAGGCGACGGACTTCGCGACGGAAGTCTTGCCCACGCCGGGCGGACCTATAAAGCATAATACGGGCGATTTAAAAGAGCCGGTGAGGTTATGGACGGCGATATATTCGAGAATACGCTCCTTAACCTTTTTCAAGCCGTAGTGGTCGCGGTCGAGCACGGTTTTCGCGTACGGCAAATCGCGGATTTCCTCCGAACAGCCGTTCCACGGCAGCTCCGAGGCGAACTCCGTATATTCCGTTATAATCGAATATTCGGGCGAGGTTATCGAGATTTTTTTAAGGCGCGAATTTTCCTTTAACAGCTTATTCTTTATCTCGTCGGGCGCGTTCAACTTTTCGATTTTCCGACGGATTTCGTCGTCGCCGCCCTCGTCGAGTTCCTCTGAAATGACGCGCATCTGTTCTTTCAGGATATGCTCCCTGTGCGACTTGTCCAAGGACTGCTTGACCTTGACGTTGATTCTGCGTTCGGTTTTCAAGACTTCCGCTTCGTATCTCAAAAGCTCGAGTAGCAACCCGAACCGCTTTACCGTATCGTTCTCTTCGAGTAACGGATACGCGTCCCTGACGCTCAAAAGCGGCGCGGCGGCGTCTATCAGTACATTATTGTCTCTCTCCGTTCTGAGCGCGGCGAGCGATTCGGGGGAAATACTGCGGTCAAGCGGCGCGAGTTCCTCCAAAAGCTCAAAAAATCCGCGTCTGAACGCATCCGCATCCGCGCCCTCCGCGTTCAGCGGTTTGATTTCCGCGTAAGACGCGTTCAAAAACGCGCCGCCGCTCTCAACGCCGAGTATATTGACGCGTTTTATGCCCTTCGCGAGGACGTTGAGAGAACCGCCCGGCGTCAGCGACGCGTTTAAAATTTTAGCGAGCGTCGCCGCCGGGCGCAAATCGCCTATCGCGGCGGCGTTTACGGTTTCGTCCTTTTGTCTGGCAAACAGCACCAGCCCGTTTCTGTCGGCGGCGTTTTTACAGGCGGCTACGGACTTGTCCCTGCCCAAATCGAAATGCCCCGTATAATTCGGAAAAAGCACGCCTCCCCTCATCGGTATCAGCGGCAAAAAATCATCCATTTTTCCCTCCACGGCATTTTTTCGCGCCGCGAAAACGCCGTCGTTTTTCCGCTCTTCAAAAAGCCTTGCCGCATGCGTTTTTCCGCGCCGCGAAAAGCCTTATCTCTTCTCGTATACAAAACGGAGTATTCCAAAATACCGTATTTTTGTTTTATAGAATACTCCGTTAAAATACCATCTTAGTATTGCGCGTTGAATAAATCCGTTCCGTTTAAGTAGGTCCGGTTAAGATTAATTGCCGATCACGATTCGTTTTGCCGACTAATACGGCGGAGCGGCAAACGGTAAACGAACCGCGCGTATAACGCCCGGGTCTTATAAAAAAATTTTCGTTATCCGTCCGCTTTATGACGCCGTTGCCAATTGATTTACCGCCGTAATTATTTGCGTCATAAAAGCGACAATCACAATTCCGCCGATAAGACCGATTATCAAAGCGACGATATTAAGTATTTTGGCGTAGTAGAGGTATTTTTTTGCCTTATCCGTGTTATACGACTTTTCCACGCCCGCGATCGCGGAGAATATCAGAGCGATCATGCCGAACATCGCGCCGGAGCTGCAACAAATAAGCGTGATAATCGACCAGACGAGCATACCCGACGTATTCAGTTCCTCAAGCGGCTTTTTCGGCGCGCCGGCATCGGCGTCCGTCCGCGCTCCCGCATACGCGGCGGTCGGAGGCGAAGACGGCGCTTGCCGTTCCGCGTCCGCGCCGCGGGCGGATTCGTAGAACCTGTCGTCTCGCGCGCCGGACGCCGACGGGCGCGCTCCCCCCGTTCCCGACGACGGCGCGTTATCCGGCTTGTAGTCCGCGCCGGCGGTACCGGACGGGACCGCCCCCCCCCCCGCGACGGACGCGTCGCCGCGGCTCACAGCCGCGCCGCAACGCGTACAAAAGCTCGCGCCGTCCGCGACGCTCATTCCGCACATTTTACAGATTGTCATTTTCGTTACCTCCGAATTTTGTTTTTTTATTTGGCATGTTTTTTTGTTCTTTATCGCGGAAAGACACCCTTTGTTTGCAAACGGTTTCCATTCCAGCGTCTCTTTCCGAAAAATTCTAAAACGCCGGCGTCTCTATTTTTATAATTCAGTTCAAGCCAAACGCCGCGACCGCCGTATTTTCCGTCGAGCGCCGTCTTTTTTTAAGAGTTATTTCGCCCGATCCCGTCCCGCGCCTTAAAAAAAGCTTCACGATATCTCGGTATTTACGAATAAAAGTTTTAAAAAAGCAAAGCCCCGCATAGGCTTTCGGAAAGAATACGGGGAAATCTTTTTCATAGAAAAGATCCTCTCGCGTAAATCCCCCTTAATTATACCGCAAAACGCTCTTACGGCGCAAGCCATACGAACGGTTGTACCGGAATATTTCTCAATATTCCGAACAAAATAAACGCGCCGAATATCGCAAAATAGCCTCCGAACGAAAGCCTTACCATAGGCAAAACGACCCTGCCCGCGACAATTCTCAAATACCACGACAAAAAATAGTAAGCCAAAAACGGAAGCGATACGACGAACAGGACGTTATAAGATACCGCCGCGCCTATATCGAACCGCAAAAGCGCGGACATCGCGCGTCCGGAGCCGCAGCCGGGCGTATACAGCCCCGTCAAATAGTTGAACGCGCACACGAACGGGTTTCCGTAAAAATACAAATATATCAACCCGCCTATAACCGACGCGGGCGCGAGTATGCCGAACGCTATACGGAACCAAATCTTAGACGGCAACTCCCTAAAAAATGCTTGCGTTTTTGTCTCCATTTATTACCGCCCCGCCGTCCTAAATCAAATTTTTACCGGCGCTTCTTTCCGTTTTTTGTATCCGTTATATCCGCCCGATGCTGTCCGAAAACGATATCTACCGTAATTTCAGTAAAACTTTTACCTTAACAAGATTTTTACGTAATAAAACCCAGCCCGCCGTAATACTTTATGAGAAGTAATACTCTCTTATCCGTTCATTTGCTTCAAAACGCGCTTGCGGGCGCTTATTATGAATATAATTTAGCAATCTAAACGTCGCCCTTTTCGCCCTAAAGCGTGAAAAGAACCGTTTTCCATATCGCGCGAATACGAAAAAGAACGTCTAACCGTTTAAGGTAAAAAAATTCAACGGTTATATTCGCGTAATTTCGATTCGTAACGACTATATATCCGTTTAACACCCCGACGCGCCTTCTCTTTCCTTTACCTTTTTCAAAACGCTTTCCTTCATCGCGGCATAATCTTTTTCGTTCTTTTTCGCGTTATATTTTTTTTCCGCTTCGGCTATCGCCGTATACACGTCTATATCCTTCGTCACATAGACCTCGCGGAAGCCCATATCCGAAACTCTTTTCTTTATGCCGCCGCATATCGCCAGATTTTCACTCCGAAAAAATACCGCGCCGCACTTCACGGCTATAACCGCCGTATCCCCGTAAACATACGCCGCCGCGCCGTGCACCTCAGGACTTTCCAACGCGGCGTTTATCAAATCATTCGCCGTTATTTCGTCGCGCGTTTTATCGTCTTTTAAAGCGACGCTTACCGCGTTATCCGCCGCTCTCTTGCCGTATAATTCATACTTTTCAAAAGACGCGTTCACAAAACCGACCGATACCGCGCCGCCCGCATAACAAACGCGGCGCGCCGCAACGACGTGAGATACGGCCATAGCCGCGGCAACAGCGGCACAGACAATA
This sequence comes from Clostridiales bacterium, assembly GCA_031275485.1. Taxonomy (GTDB): domain Bacteria; phylum Bacillota; class Clostridia; order Christensenellales; family JAISNN01; genus JAISNN01. The sequence goes on from JAISOS010000036.1 coordinate 13,202, forward strand.
AATACGGGAAATACCAACAAAAATTTTTTCATACCGCCTCCGCATGAATTCGTTTAGCGCGCGTCTTTTAGTATGCGGAGTTTTCGGATTTTTATTCCCTTTTCGCAAGGGATCCCGTGCGCCGCTTTTTCGTATTAAATCACGGCTTTTTACGGTTATGATTCAGTTTTTGCACGGGTCTATCCGCCGCTTTCCATACTTTCCACCGCCTTCCTATTCGCCGTTTCAACGCTCGTTTCGCCGCTTTTGCCCGCCGCTTTTCTTGCTGTTTTATCCGTAGTTTCATTCGCGGTTTTATTGACCGTTTCTCCGTTGTTATCCGCGCCGTCTCCGCCGTATTTTTTCAAATTTTTCCCGTTATTCCAAAGCTGTTCCAAACAATAAACTAGGCGCATATCGTCCAAAAGGATATGAACGATAACGCTTCCGTAATCGTATACCACCCAGCGCGCGTCCCTCAGACCTTCTTTTCTCAGCGGCTCGACGCCCGCGCCGCTCAATTTTTCCTCGACATACCCGGCAAGCGCCTTAACGTTCGTCGCCGACGTTCCGCCCGCCACTATAAAATAATCGGCTAACACCGTAAGCCCGCCCACGTCGAGTACGGTAATATCCGCGGCTTTTTTCTCGTCCAAAAGGCGGCAGACCGCGTCTCTCAATTCTTCCGGATTCATATGTTTTCTCTCCTTATCTTAAGATAACGTCCGCTCTAAATATCGTTTAATTTTATCGTATATTTCTAACTTATCAACGTTAATACCGCATAATTTTCAGCGTATATTTAATTCCTGCTCCGCTTTAATTCCCCGCAATAGGTTTTGATTACCGCTACGGCAGCGCGTTTTTTTATACGGATAACTTTTATCGGCGTCCGCCCGGATTCCCGCGCAATTTTCTCATAAAATCTCACCGAAATAATATTCGTAAGCGTCTTGCGTGAGATAATACATTCCCCGTTTCTTGCCCGAAACATATTCGTAATTTATTTTCAAGCATTCCTTAAACGCGCCGTCGAGGTCTCCCCCGAAAAACTGCCGCCGCAGTTCGTCCGCGCCCGCGTAATCCCGTTCATCCTCGATTTTGTCCGCCAAATATACGAGCTTATCGAGCGGCGTCATATTCGGCTTTGCGGTGGTGTGGCAGGCTATGGCGTCGATTATATTCCCATCGGTTATACCCAACACCTTTGCGGCTGTTTCAGCGCCCGTAAATTGGTGAAGCACGGGCGTTCCCAATGCGTCCGACGGCGCATAATATTCGGCGTTTTTGAGTTTTTCATAAAATTCCGAGTCGCTTTCCGTCATTTCTCCGGACGCGTTATCCGCATAATTCCCCGATAATTTAAGCGTATCGGCTTTCAGCGCCGTAACGCTTCCTTTTTCTTTGGAGCCGCCGCCGCAAGCTCCTTCCGACTGCGAAACGCCCGAGCGAAACGCCGGAAGCTCCCCGCCGTTTTCAGTCCGAATTATAAATTTGATTTCCTTTGCGGAGTCGTGTAACAGCGCGGATAAGAACGCCTCTTCATAGTCCAAACCTATCCTCGCGCCGCCTCTAACGGCGCAAAGAACCGTCCGCTTCGCATGCCCGAATAATCCGTCGCCCGACACGCCGCGAACAAACGACAAATACTTATCAAAGCCGCGGTAAAGTCCGCGCCGCGCTATGATCTCGGGTACGCCCTGCGGAAGATATTTTGACGCGTCGATTTTTAAGCTTATCAGCGCGCGTGCGTATGTCGAGGAAAGCTCTCTCGCCGAGATTCCCGACACGACGACTTTCGCGCCGAACCTCTCCGCTATCCCGTCCGCAAGCCGCGGCGCGTCGGAATATCCGGGCCGCGCGACCGCGACAATTGTCGCGAGCGAAGCTATAACTTCGGGATTTCTCCAACCCGAAAACTCTTCGAGGCTGTCGCCTCCGATTATGTAGAAGAGCTCCGCTCCGGGATTTTCGGCGGCTATCCGCGACACGACGTCGCAGGCATAATTATTTTTTTTTCCGTTATTCTCGGCGTCCGAAATCTCCGTACGCGAATCGAAAGCGAAAGCGGCTTCAAGCATTTCTTTCCGCGCGGAAAAGCCGCTTTCCAGTATGTTTTTATGCGGCGGATTGAAAGACGGAACTATGATTAACTTTGACAAAGCCAGCTCCGTCATTACTTTCCCGCATATTTCCGTATGGCGGATATGCACAGGGTCAAAGGCTCCGCCGAAAATTCCGATTCTCACATATATATTATACCAAAAAACGCCGTTAAAGCAAAGGATTTTACAAAAAAATTTTCTTTAAACGCAAAAAACTTTGAAAACGGCGCGGTTTACCTACCGCCGCAGTTATAAAACGCGGAAAAATGTAAAAAATCTATACGTATGGCAAGGCTAACGGATTATATCGCGCTAAGAATAATCGCCTTTCTCGCGCTGACGGCGGTTCTGTATTCTTCGCTCGAAAATTTCATTCTCTCGCTTATTTTATCTGCGGTAATAGTCGCCGTAGCGTCCGTTCTTTACGGCAATTTTTTCGCCTCGAAAATCAAAAAGGAATATATGAACGCCGAAAATTTATTCCGCCATTTTCTGATACGCGGCAATGCGTTCGCCGCCGAATACCTTTGCAAAAACATACGCGCCGAATACAATCCCGCGCAAATCGACGACTACATTCTGCTTGAACGCGGCAACTCTAAGCGTTTGATTTTTCCCGTGTTCAAATACTCGAAAATTTCAAAGGACGAGGTTCTGAAATTTTACCGTCTCGCCGAAAAGCACGCGGCAAGCGAGGTTATAATCGTTGCGAAAAGCGTGGAACGAGACATATTTCTTACGGCGAGAGATTTGAATATCACCCTTTCGGCGGTAAAAATTCGCGCGATCTACCGCTATCTGAAAAGCTTGGACGCGTTGCCGCCCCGCCCCGCTCCCGCAAAAATAAAAAAGCAAAGACTGGAAAATTTGAAGCTCGTGGGCGGGAGCGTTTTTTCGCCTAAAAACGGACGGCGGCTGCTTTTTTCAACCGCGCTCACTCTGCTTGTGTCATTTATTACGCCGCTGAAAACCTACTATTACATCCTGTCGTCAATTTCGTTCATACTTGCCGCGCTTTGCCTTTTTATGCCCGAAAGAGCGTCCGGCGGCGACGGCGTATTCGATATAAAAAAGAAACGGTAACGACGCTTTTTTCGTTAAGGCTTATGCGTTTTTGTGAAAAAAATCCTCCTCGCCCTTTTCCGAAAAACTTCAACGTTTTTGCCAATATTAAACGATCAAATTAGCCCGCGTTTTACTAAGAGTTTCCTTTTTCAAATCGGACGATAAATTTAACGCATAATTATACGTAAAAAAATTCCTTAATTTAAAAATTAAAAAATTTTATCCATACCTCGTCATACAAAAAACTTTGCGTATATTTATGCGTATTTACATATAAATTAATATACATATATAAAGAAAACCGGACTAAAATCTGCGGCATAAACGCGGGTCAGTATTTCTTCGCGCAAGAGAAAATTTTTATAAATTTTCTCGCGTATTTTCGCATATATTCGCAAAAATTGTAAATATTATACGTACATAAGAAAGGAGGCGTTATGGCGCACAGAGTAGAAATATGCGGAGTAAACACGGGTAATCTGCCCAAAATAAATTCGGAGGAAAGTTTGGCGCTGATAAAAAAAATTCAAGGCGGCGACGGGGACGCGCGCGAGTATTTTATAATGTGCAATATCCGTCTTGTATTAAGCCTCGTTCAGCGGTTTGGCGCGAGAGGGGGTAGCGACGACCTCTTTCAGGTAGGCTGCGTTGGACTTATAAAGGCGCTGAACAACTTCGACGTCTCACTGAACGTCCGTTTTTCAACCTACGCCGTACCTATGATAATCGGAGAAATAAGGAGATTTTTGAGAGATTCGTCGGCATTGAAAATCAGCCGGAATATACGCGACGTCGCGTATAAGGCTATGCGGGCGCGTGAAAAATTGGAAACGAGCGGACACGACGAACCGACCATTTCCGAAATAGCCGCTGAAATTGATATACCATTAAGCGAAATCGCCTGCGCCTTGGACGCGATTTGCGATCCGGTCTCGCTCTACGAATCCGTGTTCAGCGACGGCGACAACTCGATAATGCTTATGGAGCAAATCGGCGACGCGAAAAATACCGACGAGAAGTGGATAGAGGAAACGGCTTTGAGAGAAGCGGTTAAAAAACTGCCCGAACGCGAAAGAAAAATCATATATATGCGCTACTTTTTGGGCAAAACGCAAATAGAAATCGCCGACGAAATCAATATCTCGCAGGCGCAGGTTTCGCGCTTGGAAAAAAACGCGCTGGAACAGATGAAAAAGCATATGTAAAATCGACGGGATTTGCAAATTTAAAATCTCAAAAACGCAACGGAAAAGCCGAATTTTACGAGTCGAAAAATTACAAAAAGCGACTGCGGTTGATTACGGATTAAAAACCTTAACGTCGACGTCTAATATTTTTCCAAACTGAAAGCCGTTATTTCCCGAATAAAAGGAAAAACGGCTTTATATTTTTCCGCCTCCTTCCTGTCGAAAATTACATTCGCAAGGTCGGAAATACCGAGGCTAATAACGGCGCCGCGCATCTCTTTTTCCGCGGCGATTCCGTCGTTTTTTTCGGCGTTATTTCCGGAAATACCTCCTTCGCTCCGAGCGTTACGGCTCCGACTGTTTCCGACGGCGCCGCCCTTTCCCGCGTTATAGATCCGATTATTTTCCATAGCGAAGCCATCCTCTATACGCAACGAAAAAGGCGTATAGGATGCGGAAAGTACAAGGCTAAGCGCCTTTTCCGCGTTCAAAATTCTAATCATCATCGCGGGCTTAACTTCCGAAAAGTTTTCAATTTTCCTAATATACTCTTCATCCTCCGCGTTTATACGGTTTCTAAGAATAGGACTTTCGTTTTTTCTTTTTTCGCGGTTTTCTTGAAGGCCGCTTTTGCTTTTCCCGTTTAGGCCGTTTTCTTGCGTAAGACCGTCCGTCTCTCCGCATCCTCCGTTCTCTTGAACGTTATTTTCACGCTCCCGGCTCGTACCGTTTTCTTGAAAGAAGTTTCCCCGTCCTCCGTTTATAAAGCAATACTCCTCTGCATTTCCAAAGCGATCGAAAAACACATATCCCGCAAGTCTATTATCATCCCCGCTTTCGCGAACGTTTTCCGTTTTACGGCAATCCGTATTTTCCGCGCATCCGCATATGCCGTCCGCGCATCCGTATATAAAGCGAACGCCGCCGCCGTCCGCGTAACACTCCTCGATTTTGACCTCGAAATATTTTTCGTCGCGTACTATATACGAATCGAAATTCTTCGCGTAAGCCGAATAAATATCCGCGAGCAAACGGCGTTTATCGTTTACGGATAATTCGGAACCGCCGACTTTATCCCTTTCCGCAAACGCAAAATTTGCGCAGGATTCCGTTTTCTTCGACGGCGCAAAGCTTCCCGTTTTGCCGTTCTCCGCAGACGCGGGAATCCCGCCGGATCCCGCGTTTTCAAACGTTGCGGAACCGTCGCCGAATCCCGTATTTTTTAAAGGTATAAAGCCGCCGTTTTCGTCTTTTGACCGGCCGTCAAAACGGATGCCTTTAGATACGGAACCGTTGTCGAAACCGGCTTTTCCAAGCGTAAAACCGCCGCCGCCTAATATATCGCGGCGCGGCAAATAATTGTAATTGGTGAAGCCGAAATTTACGCCGTAATAGGCGTGCTTAAATGGGTAAAGCGCAATAAACGGACTGTTTTTATATCTCTCAAAAATCTCCTTTACAACCTTATGAAACAGCTTTTTGCCGCGGTATTCGGGGAGCGTGGTCGCCGCTACTATAAACGGTAGTTCGACTTCCGCGCCGCATATCTTTAATGTCCTTAAAAAAACGTAAGCCGCCGAAAGGATTCTGCCGTTTGCGCGGGAAACTTTTTGAGATTCTTCCGCGCCGTAAACGAATGAAAAAACCGTTCCGTTTTCAAATAGAACGAAAACGCGCGCGCCAACCGCCTTGCGCGAAAAAAAATATTCCGTATAGTCATCCGAATCGTCGGAAAAGCCCAAACGGTACAAATTTTTCAATTCTTTCATATAATTAAAATCCCGTTGTAACGAGTTTATTTTTTTATTTTTCAAATTTAATCTACGCGGAAGGAAATCTTTTATAAACAAAAGGTTTCCCCCGCGCCTCTTTCCAAAAAACTTTGACGGCAATACGGCTCCATTCGGATCGAGCGCGGCGGATAGATTTTATACATAATAACTCCGCGCGACGACATACTCGTTGCGGGAGTTTACTTTAAGCGTAACCGCGGCATATACTTAGAGCGATAACATATTCCGTGCGGGAGGATATTTCAAACGCGGCGCGATATTACTTCCCGCAGGAGAGTATTTCAAACGCCATATGAGCGTAAGCTCAACAACAATTCCGCGAATTCATACCCGTCGGACGGCGAAACGAGAACTTTTTTCATCAGAATGCGCGAAAGTTCGTCCACGCTCATTCCGTCCAAAAACACGTTTTCAAACTCTTTAAGCATCGTTTTTGGAATCAGAACGTAATCGGTACCGCAGTCGGGCTTGAATTGCGCGGCGATATCCGCGCCCGTGATAAGCCCGGCTACGGTCACGGTTTCGCCGAAAAAATTATTGATTATTTTCGTAACTTTTATGCCGATAAACCCGACTTTCTCCTCTATAAAAGCGGCGAGTTCTTTCATTACGCCGTAAAAAGACACGCCGGTAACCGCTTCTATTTTTACGGTTTTGAGTTTCTTCGTTTCGGCGTTTTCCGCGTTATTTATATCACCGTTCGTATTATCGTTTATACTTTTTTTCGCGCTACCGTCCGCGCCGCCTTTTTTTGTTTCAGCGCCGTCGTTTATGCCGCCGCTTGCGCCGTTTTCTACACCGTAATTTATAAAATCACCTATCGCCTCCCGCACGCCGCGTATAAAGCGCGGCGCAAGTCCTATCCCGTTTTCTATCTGACAAAAATCCTCGTAATATTCCGCAGGCGGCAACTCTTTCCCCGCTTTTATATACATCTCGTCGCCGCACCAAACGAACGCCGTTCCGCGTTCTTCACGCGCATACGCGGCGAAACGTTCCGCAAAGCTTATAGTACGCCCGATACACGCCGCGCTCAGCGGCTTTATATCCGAAAGCCCTTCGCGGAAACGCGTCAGACCAACCGGCACTATCGCAACGCTCAAAACGCAGGGCAATTTAAACAATTCGGCGACGGTTTCCTCCAGGATTTTCCCATCGTTCACGCCCTCGACTAGTACGGTTTGCGTATGAAAAAAAACGCCCGCGCCGCCCAAGTCTTTTAAAATCCCGAACAGTCCGCCCGCGAATCTGTTTCCGAGCATTTTTGCTCTGACCGCGCCGTCGAATGCGTGCACGGAGATATACAGCGGCGACAATCTCAAACGTTTTATGCGCTCTATTTCGCATTGCGAGAGGTTTGTCATCGTGATATAGTTGCCGCTTATAAAGGACAGCCTATAATCGTCGTCCTTGACGTACAGCGTTTCGCGCATACCCCGCCGCATTTGGTCGACAAAGCAAAAAACGCATTTATTCCGGCAAGATACGGGTTCTATTTCCTCCCCGTCAAAATTCGCGCCCATCGACTGCCCGCCGCTCTTTTCGATTCGCTTTGTAAAGCGTTCGCCGCCGCGCGCCGCCGTCACGGTAAATCCGTCCTTAGCGTCGTAAAAAATGTAATCCAAATAATCGGTATACTTAAACCCGTCGAACGCTATGATTTCGTCGCCCTTTTTGAAACCGTATTTTTTCAAGACGCTGTTTCTTTCAAAGCCCGTGATAACCGGCATAAAAAGCCCCGCATTTTTTCATATTATTTCGATATTTTGCGTATTGTCCGCGCGCTTATTTCCACGCCCTTTTCCGCGTTTTCGCGCGCGTTTTTGCCTTGCCGAGACCGCGTTTTTTAGCTTCGTTTCCGTACCGCCCGCGCGCTTATTTCCACGCGTTTATTGTTATACCGTTTTCGCGTCCGCTATTCCTCAAAATCTACCGAATGCGATTTTTCCGTCACGCCGCGCACATATTCTTTTACTGACAGATGCGCGGGATGTTCCACGTATTCCTCAAGCTTTTCGCGGCTTTCATACTTACAAATCAGCGCGACGTCGAAGCTCCTATTCGCGCCCAAAAAGTCCGCGCCGGCTTTTATATCGAGGAGCGCGGGGATTTTGCCTTTCATAGAATAAAAGGTCTCGATCATTTTTTGTCTGACCTCGCGGGTATTTTCTTTCAGCTTGTAGAGCACGACGTGCGTTATCATAATAATTTTCTCCTTGTTTTGTTTTTTTCGTTATTCTTTATTCGACGCCAGATACGTTCCGGCGCTATTAACGGCGTTTTAAAAACATTCTTTATTCGACGTTCGGCTTGCCGTTTTCCATTCGGCGTCCGATTTTTTATTTTATGCCCGACATCCGGTTCGTTATCCGGCGTTTTATTTTAATTCGACTTTAACGGTATAAACGATATTAACGGCTCAACAGTATTTGCCGCGCGCCGCTCAAACCTCGTACCATACGCCGGTTTCGCCCAAAGCGGCGTTTTCATTTTCGCTTAACGCCTCTTCCAGTATCCCGTCCAAGTCCCCCTCGGGCGGCAGGTGTATGAGAACGATTTTTGAGCGGCTCTCCCGAGTCAGCCGCGCGATATCGCGCACGGAAATATGAGGCGATTTTTCATTGAAATCCCGTGCCAAAACGCAAGCGTCGGCAAAAACGGAAGAGCAACCCTCTATCAGACGCGCTATGTTTTCGTTATACACAGTGTCCGCCGTATAGGCGAGCGCCTTTCCGTCGGCCTCGCACCTCACGGCATAGGTCTCGACGGGATGCTTCATCGCGAAAAAGGTCAGCTTTAAGGATTTGAAAAAAGCCTCGTCCCCGTCCTTCACGACGCGCAAATCGAACGCGCCCGTCCTTTCAAGCAGGGCGAACACGTCGGACGGCGTGTCGGGAAGATACAGCGGAATTTTATTTTTCAGCCTGCCCTCCCTCTCGTATATTTCGCACTTATAAACCAGCGCCAACACGTCCGACATATGGTCGAAATGCAGATGCGAAAGCGCGATAGCGTCCGTATCGGGTAGCGGCAGACCGTTTTGTTCGAGACCTATAAGCGCGCCGCCGCCCATATCCATAACGACGTTCGCGCCCCCTCCCGACAGCCAAAAACAGGAAGTGCCGCCGTCCGCCGCCGGGTATCTTCCGTATTTGCAGATAATTTTTAGTTTCATAAAATGCGCCGCCTTATTTTTAGAAGCGGCGTATGCGCGCCTAAAACGCGAATTGTCCGCTCAATTAAATTTCGAAAATATTCCGCCGACGCGAACCGTCCGCCTTATTTTTTTTACGATATTTCCATAATGTTTCCGTAGTATTTTTATGACGTTTCCGCGATATTTTTAATTAATTAAAATGACGTGACGTTTAAACCGGTATCGCCTGCCGCGGGCTTTATTTTTTACTCCGCGCCGAAATATTATCCGCGTTACCGGAATGATCGCGGTTAGTTTATTTCAATTTTATATTGAAATAATTTTTAACCTTAAAATAGTCCGCTAGCAGCAGTCCGAGCGGCACGGAAAAAACGGTTTGCAAAAGCCCCGTCAAAACGTGCAATATCCCGCCCGGAGTCTGAAAATCGTTCAGGAACAACTCGTAAACGAAATAAGCCGCTTGCATAAACGCGGACGCCGCGAGAAAAACCGCCGCAAGTTTCAATTTTTTACCGCTATTTTTCGCTAACAGGCAAACTATGATAGCCATAACGGCTTTTACGATAAGCGTCGGCAAGACGTATTGCATATAACCCAACAGCCAGTCGGAAAGCATAGAACCTACACCCGCGGCAAGCACGGCGCAAGGGAGCGGCAACGCAAGACACGCCAAAAAAATCACGGCGTCGCCCACGTGTATGTACCCGCCGCCGGGCGCGGGAATGTTTAGCATCGTCGTTACGGCGATCAGGGCGGTAAAAATCCCCGTGAAAGCAATCGTTTTAGCCGAAAAGCCTTTAAAAACCGCCATTTTTTTTGTTCCGGCTTGCTTTCCGCCGCCGTTTTTCATAGCATCACTCATACTGATAAATTCTCCTAATACCGCGCCAAAAAACGATTTATTTCGCGGGGTTTATCGGGTTTCCTTACTTATTCTCAATCGCGCGAATAACAAAAAAGCGACGGCAATATAGCGGTCAAAAGTTTCATATCAATATTGTTATTTTGCACCTAATATCAAACGAATTTCATATCAAACGAGAAGCTGTGCTCTCTAAAATGCGGCAGTTTATACGGCTTTTTTAAAAGCGCGACGGCGGGAACGTCGCCGCCTACGCCGCGCTGCCCGCCGTCGATATAAACCCTCAAATTCGGCAGTCTGCCCAGCTCGTTCGCGTGCCTCGCGCCTTCTATCATCGCGACGGTATACGGGTGTACTGACGCCTCGAACGGCTTTCCGACCGCCGAAAATTCCGCTCCGAAACCTTTGGCGTCGGTTATTTCAAGCCGTCTCATTCCCGTATGATTGCCGTTTTCCTGCGGATGGAGGTAGTCGTGTATAAAGTCCTCCGCGCACCCCTCATACACGCCCAAAAGCGCGGACGTATTTCTGTCGGTATAATTCTCGTGAGGACCCTTACCGTAAAATTTAACGTTCTCTATGCCGTCGTTAAGCGTGAGCTTGAACCCGAATCTGATGAGATTTATAAACGACATAACGCGCATGGAAAGCCTCGCCGCGCCGTCCGCGGCGATTTCGCAACGCGTCTTTAAATAGACGAGATTCGGCATTTTCCATTCGATATCTATCGCCGCCGCGCCGTCCCCCGCGATTGCTTCGACGCGCTTAGGCTTCAGCTTTTTCATCGCTTTTTTATACCTTTGGAAGTCCAAAAGCTTTGAAAGTAACGGTAACTGCAACACCGTGTCGTTATCTATCGGCGCGCGCCAAAAGTTCGGCGTAATCGGCTCGCACAAAAGCTCCTCGCCCGCCTTTTTATACGATATTATGCCTCCGCTTAGCCTGTCCGTTTTAATCGAAAAAAGTGAATTTTCAACGGTTATAATTCCGTCCTTTTCGGAAATATTAAGAGTTGTTCTTCGTAAATCGGTTATCGCGGCGGTGATTTTTTGAAAATCGGTTATCGCGGATGAATCCTTTTTCCGAAAGAAAAGGCTTCCCACCCCGCCCTTTTCCGCAAAACCCTCGCATTCCGATTCTCCGCAGTTCGTTTCCCACCCGACGCCCGCCGCGCCGAACGCGGCGCAATCGGGCTTTTTTTCCTCTTCTTCCATCGCGCAACCGGACTTTTTTCCGCCCGCATTTCCGTCTTTTTTTAATATCCCCGAAACGGCGCGGACGGACTTTACGCGTCTTGCGCTTCCCGCATTTCCCTCCCCGTATGCGCCGCCGTTTATTATAAACTGCGCGGCGGCGGTTATATGTCCCTTGGCGGCGTACCCCGAATCCTCTTTCGTCAATATCTCTACGGTGATATAGCTCTCCTTTTCCGTTTCCGCAAGCGCGAAAGGCAAGACCGTTTCCCTTTCCTCTCCCGGCGGCACGGAGGGAATCCCGACCGTCTCCGCCCGAACCTCGACGCCCTCTATATATTCCGAAACGCGCATAGAAAACTTATTCAGATCGGTAAACATAAATTTATTTTTCAAGGTTATAACGCCGTCCGCGCAGGTTATGCCCGCTCTCGCGTACACCGCGCGCGCCTCGTACAGCGCGGGGTTAGGCGAGCGGTCGGCTCTAACTATGCCGTTAAAGGCGAAAACGCCGTAATTCGGACGGTCGAAAAAATCGCCGCCGTAGCAATATTCCTTGTTGCCGCGCCTGTCGTATCGAAGAATCGCCTGGTCGGCAAAGTCCCAGATAAAACCGCCCGCGAGTCTGTCGTGCCGCTCGAATTCGCGCCAATAATCCGCGAAATTCCCGAGACTGTTGCCCATCGCGTGAGCGTACTCGCATTGAATAAACGGCTTATCGCGGTATTTTTTGCCCGTGAAAAAATACCCGAGCATATTGTTCCAGAGCGAGCGGCTGTGAATTATCGCCTTCCCCTTGCCTATCTTCGGCATTTTGGAAAGCGGCGCGTACATTTCCGAAAGAACATCCGAAACGCGCATAGTTTTGTCCGGCTCGTAATGCAGGGGACGCGTCGCGTCGAGTTTTAACGCCGTTTCGCGCATCCCGAAAAACACGCTTCCGTTTCCGGACTCGTTGCCGAGCGACCAGAATATCACGGACGGGTGATTTTTGAAGCTCTCTATCATATTCGTAAGGCGGTAATTGCAATGAGCAAGCCACCTTTCGTCGTTTTTCGGCACATATTTTGCCAGCCCGTGCGTTTCCAAATTGCACTCGCTCATAACCAGCACGCCGTACTTGTCACAAAGCTCGTAGAAGTACCGCGCGGCGGGATAATGCGCGGTTCTGACCGCCGTGATATTGTTGGCTTTCAGTAATTTTATGTCCGCTTCCGCGACGCTTTCAGGCACGGCATGCCCGTATTCGGGATGAAAATCGTGACGGTTGACGCCGCAAATTTTGAGCGGCGCGCCGTTCAGCAAAATAAACGGACCCTTCCCGTCTTTAAGCGGACGGATTTCCACGCTTCTGAATCCGAATTTATGCCGCCTGAGGTCTACGAGACGCTCACCTTCAAACAGGGCGAATTCCGCGTCGTAAAGGTACGGGTCCTCGTGACTCCAAAGCCTAACGGCTATCGGCGGTAATTCTCCGCCGTCGATTTTCACCTCCGCGCCGTCTTCAAGCGGGCTTACGTCATAGCTTTTTTTAAGCGCCTCCGCGCCTTCCCCGTCGGTCAGGCGAAAACGCAGTTCTCCGCCGCCGAAAACGCCCCGTTTTACGCGAATTTCGGAGGTAAACTTAAATACCGCCGATTTATAGTCGCCGCTAAGCTCGCCCGACATAAAAAAATCTCTGATTTCTGCGGTCGGCTTAACGACGAGCTTGACGCTTCTGAAAATGCCGGCGAGCCGCCACATATCCTGGTCCTCGAGATAACTCGCGGCGGTAAATTGATAGACGCGAACGGCCAACCTGTTGCTCCCGTTTTTTATAAAGTCCGTTATATCGTATTCGGTTTCCGAGAAAGAATCGGCCGAAAAGCCCGCGAACCGTCCGTTGACGTAAACCTCGCCCCCGCCGTTGATACCGCCGAAATGAAGGAACACGTTTTTTCCGCATGCGTTTATGTCCGCTTTTCCGCATACGCTCGCGTCTGCGGCGGATGCGGTTAGATTCGTTTTTACGCTTGCGTTTATTTCCGTATACGGCGAGCCGGACATATCGAAATCAAAGTCGCGCACATAAAGTCCGACGGGATTTTTGTCGCCGTATATGAACGGAATTTTGGCTTTTTTCTTGCTCTCAACGGCATAAGGATATTTTGTATTCGAATAAATCGGCGTGCCGTATCCCTTTATCTGCCATTCGGACGGCACGTCCGTTTCGGCAAATTTTCTAAGATCCGCGCCGGGCTTGTAAAAAAACTCCGGCGCGTCGAAAACGCTCGGGCAGTACATAAATTTCCATTTGCCGTCAAGCGAAATTTCCGCGCAACCAAAAGCCCGCGGCGCGCCCGCGCCGCTCCTTTTCTCGGTATTCATGTCGAACGCGTCTATATTATTCCAAATCGGTCTGTCCAAAACTATTCTCCCGTTTTTTATTTAATTTAAACTTTTTTAAAAAAGAGGCTTCCCCCGCGTATTCTAAAAACGACAATCCCTTTCTCTCAAAAAAATTTATTCCCTTACCGCGTCGGCATAGAGCGGATATTTTTCACAGAGTTTTTTGACCTCGCCTTTCACGTACTCCGCCGCCGCCGATTTTTCAAACACGGTTTTCGCGATACACTTTCCGACGACCTTCATATCCTCCTCCGTCATTCCGCGCGTCGTTACGCTCGGCGTCCCGACGCGTACCCCGCTGGTCACGAACGGCTTTTCAGGGTCGTTCGGCACGGCGTTTTTATTGACGGTAATTCTCACTCCGTCCAAGAGCAGTTCAAGTTCCTTGCCCGTTATACCGCTACCGATAAGGTTCAGCAACATAAGATGATTATCCGTCCCGCCCGAAACAAGCTTCACGCCCTCTACCGTAAGCGTTTCAGCGAGAGCCTTGGCGTTATTCACTATGCGTTTTTGATACTCTTTAAATTCCGCTCCGAGCGCCTCTTTCAAAGCGACGGCTTTAGCGGCTACGATATGCATAAGCGGCCCGCCCTGTGTGCCGGGAAATATCGCCTTGTCAATCGCCTGCGCGTATTCCGCTTTACACAAAATCAAGCCGCCGCGCGGTCCTCTCAGCGTTTTATGCGTAGTCGTGGTCACAAAGTCGGCATACGGCACGGGATTTTCGTGCAGTCCGGCCGCGACAAGCCCCGCTATATGCGCCATATCCACCATCAGCAACGCGCCTACCGAATCTGCGATTTCCTTGAACCTGCGGAAATCTATAGCCCTCGGATACGCGCTCGCGCCCGCGACAATCAGCTTCGGTTCGTTCGCCTCCGCGATTTTGGCAAGCTCGGCATAATCTATGTAATGCGTCTCGGAATCGACCCCGTAAGGCACGACGTTAAAATACTTTCCCGACACGTTGACGGGACTTCCGTGCGTCAAATGCCCGCCGTGCGCGAGATTCATACCCAAAATCGTGTCGCCCGGCTTCAACACTGCGAAATAAACCGCGAAATTCGCATTCGCGCCGCTGTGCGGTTGCACGTTCGCATGCTCCGCTCCGAACAATTTTTTCGCCCGCTCAACGGCAAGCCGCTCCGAAACGTCCACGAATTCGCAGCCGCCGTAATAACGCTTGCCGGGATATCCTTCCGCGTACTTGTTAGTCAGATGCGTCCCCGCCGCCGCCAAAACCGCTTCCGAAACGAAATTTTCGCTGGCAATAAGTTCGATATTATTCCGCTGCCTCTCCAACTCCGCGCATAACGACGCGTACAGTTCAGGATCAACTGTCTTAATAACGCTAAGGTCTATCATTTTTTTCCTCCAAAATTTATTCGTTTTTTTGTTTTTAATTGTGCCGCGCAAGGAAAACCTTTTTGCGCGCTTATCGGACGCGGCGTAGACTATTAGTTAACGGCGGCGAAAACGCGTCTTTGCTCGCGGATATTTAGATAAAAGCCCCGCCGCATCTTTAAGTTGCGCCCACGTTTTTTTCACTTATCCCATTGCGTTTATCTTCATCTTCGCAAAAAATCCGCCGTCCCTGCCTACTCGCCGCCGCGCTCCGAGCTCTCCGGCATCCTCTTCAAAAAAAAACTTTAAGCGCTCTAACGGTTCTTAAAATAATATCGCGCCTTTCAAAACGGCGGATGCATGACCGACCCGTTTACGGCAAATATTGCGCTTGCATAATTATTCGAATATTGCGATATTTTTACATAACTATATAATTCAAATCGCAATTCTTTTCTCTTTGCAGTCAAAAAAACCGTGCTCCTATACCTCGTTATACCGGATTATCCGAGCATAATATTTCACCAAACAATATATAATAAAGACCGTGTTTTTGTATAATTATGCAACCTGCGGCGATATTATTCCGCTTTTAATTTTGAAAATGCGTTTCACACCTTGGATTATGCGGACATGAACGCGCCTCGTTTTTTGACGAACGCATCGACCGTTTCTTTTAGAAAGCCGGTTTCGTCCGTTAACGCGTATTACAAACGCTTTTCAAGAATAACTTTCAGCTCGTCGTAACGAACGAAACCGACCTTTTTTTCCGCGAGTACGCCGTCTTTAAATATTATAAGCGTGGGTATGGACATAACGCCGTATTTCTCGGCTGTCTCGGGGTTGTCGTCCACATTCAGTTTACCCACGGCGGCGCGGTCTTTAAATTCATCCGCCAATTTTGATATGTGCGGTGCCAGCATCTTGCACGGCCCGCACCAATCGGCGTAAAAATCCACCAAAACCGGCATTTCGGACTTTATCAAATCCTCGAAATTCGCGTCCGTAAATTTTAATAAATTTTCCGTATATTCCATAAAAGATCCTCCTTATCGGTATGTATTTTAAAACGGGAGCTATTTGCCGCCCGCGCGGACGGTAAACCTTTTGCAAGCAAAAAATTCCCACGCCTCTTTCCCAAAAAAAACTTCCGTTAATGAAAGGTTTTATATGAAAAACGCCTCAATTCCCGCGCGCCATTGCCGCTAACGTCCGGCTACGTTTCAGACGGAAACTTTCCGCGTCCGTTGTTTTCATAAAAAACAGATTTACGTAGCGCCCCGTTTATAATATTTTAGTTTCAAAACTATGAAAACATTATAAGCCGTTTCCGGATTTACGCGGCGCTCCGCCCGTTATCGTCAAAGCGTTCTTTTCGCATAGAACCGCAAAAATATCCGCCGAAGTTTTTTGGAAACGGATGCCGGAGAAAAGCCTTAGAACGTAGCGGTAAGCGGCGGTAAATAGACGCTTGGAGGAAAGGCGGCCGATTTTATTTTTTGCGGATATAATATGCGGATATAATATAAAGATAAAAACGCGCGGCACGGTTTCGAAATCCGGCTTGGCTTTTGTGGAAATATCCTATAGAATACCGGATGCGCTACCACTTACGGTTTGCAAAAGATTTCTCCGCATAATCCTACCCTTATAAAAAAAATTCATACAACCCTTTCAGATTCGTTTCGAGAGTTTCGCCGTTCCGCATATTTTTCAGGATATATTTATCGTTTGCGGCTTCGTCGTCTCCTATGACGACGACAAACTCCGAGCCTATTTTATCTGCATATTTCATCTGCGCTTTCAGGCTTCTGCCTAAAATATCGGTTTCGGCCGACACGCCGCCGCGTCTAAGATCGTTCGTAATCCGCATAGCTTTTTCGAGATTTTTCCCGCCGACGGGCGCGGTATAAACCTGCGGTTTTTTGTCGGCGGCGGCGGGGATGAGCCCTTCGCCTTCCAGCGTGATAAGCAGGCGCTCAAGCCCGATGCCGAAGCCCGCCGCCGAGATTTTCGACCCGCCCAGCGCCTCCGCGAGTCCGTTATATCTGCCCCCGCCGCAAACGGCGCTTTGCGCGCCGATTTTCTCGTTCACGAACTCGAAAACGAGTCCGGTGTAATAGTCCAGCCCTCTGACAATTCCGGTATCCGTCTCGAACCGCACATCCAACGCTCTCAATAATTCTTGCAACTTTAAAAACCGCGTTTCACAGCAACCGCAAAGGTTGTCGGTAATCTTCGGCGGCGTCAGCTTTTTACATTCCGGATTTTTGCAATCCAGGAGTCTGAGAGGATTTTTTTTCAGCCGCTCCCTGCAATCCCCGCAAATTTCGCCCTCGCGCGCGGCATAGTACGCCGTCAGCGCGGCGTTATATTTCGGGCGGCAATCGGCGCAACCGAGACTGTTTATGCGGACGACGGGGTTTTTCAGTCCGAGAATTTCAAAAAACGTTTTAGCTATCAGCAGGATTTCGGCGTCGCATTCCGCCGTATCCGCGCCGTATATTTCCACGCCGAACTGATGATGCTCCCTGAACCTGCCCGCCTGCGGTCTTTCGTAACGGAACACGGGCGTAACATAGTACATTTTGAGCGGCAACGCGCCCGCGTGCAACGAATTTTCCAGAACCGAACGGGCGACGCCCGCCGTCCCCTCGGGTTTCAGCGTTATGCTTCTGCCGCTTTTATCCTCAAAGGTGTACATTTCCTTATTCACAATATCAGTCGTGCCGCCCACGCCGCGCAGGAATAATTCCGTATGCTCGAATGTGGGGGTACGGATCTCTTTGAGAGAAAAGAGATCTGCGGCGCGCCTAACCGCGTCCTCGATATAGTGCCATTTATAGGACTCCGAGGGCAAAACGTCCTTTGTGCCTTTGGGTACGGAATACATTGTCTTTTCGATTTCCTTGCCTTATAATTTTTTGATTACAGAATATATTTTTTCAGATTAATTTCTTTTATCGTCTTTTTCATATTTTCCTTGATATAATCCTTGTCTATTTCCAGTCCGATTTCCTCGTATGAACTTCCGTCGGCATTAAAGGATATGTCGGTCAAAAGTTGTTCCATAACGGTATATAGCCGTCTAGCTCCCAGGTTCTCGCTGTTCTCATTTTCGAGGGCGGCAATTCTCGCAACCTCCTTTATCGCCTCATCCGTAAAGCTCAAATTAATTTTATCGACCCTCAAAAGCTCTCTGTACTGTCTCAGAATCGCATTGTCGGGCTGCGTCAAGATTTTTATAAAATCATCCTCGGACAAACTGACCAGCTCCACGCGTATAGGGAATCTGCCCTGCAATTCGGGAATAAGATCCTCCATTTTGGAGACGTGGAACGCGCCGGCCGCGATGAACAGTATATAATCGGTCTTTATCAAGCCGTATTTTGTGGACACGGTGCTACCCTCGATGATGGGCAGAATATCGCGTTGCACGCCCTCTCTTGAAACGTCCGGTCCGCTCCCGTGTCCGCCGCCCGCGATTTTGTCAATTTCGTCGATAAAGACGATACCGTCCTGCTCGGCGCGTGCAATAGCCTCCGAATTGATGCTGTCGGAATCTACCAGCTTATCGGATTCCTCTTGCAACAGTATATTCAAAGCCTCCTTGACCGTAATTTTTCTGCGTTTCCGTCTTTGCGGCATCATTCCGCCGAAAATATCGCCGATATTGACCTCGTTTCCGCTACCGGGCGCGACCTGTATATTTTTCGGCGCTTGCACGATATCTATCTCTATGATTTTTTTATCTAACTTGCCGTTCTCTATTTCCTTTATAATCTCCTCGCGGATCAGCGGCTCGGGAGTTTCGGCGGCGTTCCTTTTCCATTCGACGAAAAGCGCGTCCACAACTCTTTTCCGCGCCGCCTCGTAGGCTTTCGGGTAGACGTCCTTATAACGCTCTTCCTTGACAAGCCTTACGGCGACTTCCGCGAGGTCTCTTATCATAGATTCGACGTCGCGCCCGACATAGCCGACCTCGGTATATTTCGTCGCCTCGACCTTCAAAAAAGGCGCCTTGACAATTTTCGCCAACCGGCGGGCAATTTCGGTTTTGCCGACACCGGTAGGGCCTTTCATAATGATATTTTTCGGGGTAATATCGTCCCTAAGCTCCGCGCTCAATTGACTGCGTCTGTAACGGTTTCTCAAAGCGACGGCGACGGCCTTTTTTGCCTGTTCCTGACCTATAATATACCTGTCCAACTCGTGGACTATCTGTTTCGGTGTGAGTTCCATCGTATGCTCCTTATTCTATATCGCATATTTTTTTAAGTCCGTAAATTTTCCGCGCGGTTTTTGTTCCCGCCTGCGGCGTGTTTTTTATTTTTACGGTAACGCGGCTTACGGCGCGTTTTCCGTTTTTTAATTTCATATATAGTATACCGAAGCCGAACGCATGTTTTTATTCTTTTTTTAATTTTACGTTTTCCGTAATTTCAACAATTTCAACGGCGCATTCTATCCGTTATAAACCGTACCTCGAGCGAAAGACGCGCGTTGAAGTCTTCGCCGCAAGCGGCTAAAAAAGATCTTTTTAGCATTCGCTTAATACGAAAAACCGTTCCTTCCGCCGCCTGCGGCAAAAAGTGCAACGTTTAGATTGAGTAACGACCGTATAACCGTTCGGTAAACTGCGGCTTAAGCGTCCTCCGACGGCTTTAAACCGCAGACAATCGCGGTTTACCCAAAGCTCCATACAGCCCCCGCGCGCCGCCCGCTAATTCCGGCATTATACCGCCCGTAAACGCGCGGAGTCCGCAGTTTTTTTTACGCGTTTTATCCGCCCGCGCGCCGCCGCCGTTCCCCATAAAACATGTGTTTTTTATACCGCTTCAACCGCGTTATCTATAATTTCGACTGTCAGATTACCGTTTGTAAACACGCAGAGATTGCCCGCTATTTTAAGCGCTTTTTCGACGATCTCCGCTGCGGAAAAATCGGTGTTTTCCGTGAGCGCGCGCGCGGCGGCGAGCGCGTAATTCCCGCCCGAACCGATTGCGCAAACTCCGCCCTCCGGCTCTATGACGTCGCCCGAGCCGGATACGATAAAGAGATTGTCCTTATCGGCGGTAATCAGCATAGCCTCGTATTTTCTCATTATTTTTCCGTCTCGCCAAAGCTCGGCGACCTCCACCGCGCTACGCATAAGGTTTCCCGAATATTTTTGCAGCATAGACTCCAGTTTTTCCGAAAGCGCGAAGGCGTCCGACACGGAGCCGGCAAAGCCGACTATGACCTTTCCGTCGTAAATTCTTTTTACCTTGACCGCGTTGCTTTTCATTATGACGCTCTCGCCCATCGTAACCTGTCCGTCGCCGCCTACCGCGATGACCCCGTTTCTTTTTACGGCGCAAATCGTCGTTCCGTGTAATTCCGTCATTTTAATAATCCTCTTAAATTCCTTAATTTTTTTTATTACGTCCGGCTTTCGTTTCGCGTTATTTCTTTTGCCGTTTCATTCGCCGTACCGTCCGTAATTCCGTCCGCCGTTCTGTTCGTTTATCCGAATTCGTCCGTTTAACGGCTTACTCTTCCGTTTTACTCGTTTATAACGGTCAAAAATCTCGCCCTATCGCTCATCGCGTACTGCGCGTGCGGCACGTTCGGATCGAAATAAACTCCGTCGCCCTGCCTGAGATAGTATTCCCTATCGCCTATTACCACTCTTATTTTGCCCTCTAATACGTAATTAAATTCCTGCCCGCCGTGAACTAGCAATTCGGTACTGTCGTTCGGCTCGACGGTAACTATCATCGGCTTCATCTGTTTATTTTTAAAGCCGTCGGCAAGCGACATATACCTATAGCCCGGAAATCTCTGGACGACGGTTCCCGCGCCGTCGTAGAATACGCAAGCGGTAACCTCTTCGGGATGTTTCCCCGTAATTATAACCGTCGGCTCGACGTCCAAAACGGCGGCGAGATTATAAATCACGCCTATCGGAATATCGCGGTTTCCCGACTCGTATTCCTTATATTCGGCTTCCGGCACGCCGATTTTCCCCGCGACGACGCTTTCCGAAAACTCGTTAAAGGTTCTAAGCTCTTTTAATCTGTCGGCAATCGCCTTTATTTGATTGTCCATGTATATTCAACTCCTTATTTAAATACGGACCGCGTTTTTTTATCGCGTTTTCACCCCGTTTTTTTCCGCATTTTTCATTGTGCTTTTCAACGCTTTTTTATCGCCTTTTTCAATATTTTTTACCGCGTTTTTCTTGATGTTTGTTGTAATTTTTTTCAGCGTTTTTTTACGTTTTTTAATGTTTTTTTCAGCGTTTTTCAATGCTTTTACCGCGTTTTCAGACGTCTTTTTCGTTTAAGGAACGACTTATTACGGGCGGTATTCATCTTGTTCCCGAATATTTTTCTATCAATTCAGTTCGAAGCGCGTACAGTCGGTCCGACAAATCCACCTTATAAATATGCGGATTTTGCAATCGTTTATAAGCGTCGTAAAATTCCGAAAGGGACTCCTTCGCGTAATCTCTAATCTCGTATATTCCCGGCAATTTATAGACAAGCTTGCCCTTATCTATAATCTTTTCGGTCAGATTTTTAGTCTTATATTCGGTAAAGGTCTTCTTTTGCCATGTAAAATCAGGATTAAAAATCGTCAGCGGCGCGGACTCGTCTATCTCCTCGTCGCGGAGTAAAATCAAATCCGCCTCGGCCATTCCGTCCGCGTTATAGATTCTGCAAATTTTCTTAAAGCCGGGATTGGTCAGCTTTTCCTTGGAATTGGAGATTTTCATTTTCGGCGCAATCTCGCCGTTTTCGATTACGGCGGCAAGCTTATACACGCCGCCGAGCGACGGATTGTCGTAGCCGGTAATAAGCCTCGTCCCTATGCCGTAAGCGTCGATTTTCGCGTTTTGCGTGTTCAGCGACGCTATGACGTTCTCGTCTATGTCGCCCGACGCGAACACCGTCGCATCCTTGTGTCCGGCCTTGTCGAGCATTTCGCGCGCCGTCCGGCTCAGATACGCCAAATCGCCGCTGTCTATCCTTACGCCCACGGGCTTTTTGCCTATGCTTTTCAAGTAATCAAACACTTTTATCGCGTTCGGCAACCCGCTCCTCACCGCGTCGTAGGTGTCCACCAGCAACAGACATTTATCGGGATACATCTCCGCGTATTTCATAAACGCCTCGTACTCGCTGTCGAAACTCATCACGAAGCTGTGCGCGTGCGTACCCTTCGGCTGAATTCCGAAAAGCTTTGCGGCGTAGACGTTCGAAGTGGACTTACAGCCGCCTATAACCGTCGCGCGCGTACCGTATATGCCCGCGTCCGGTCCCTGCGCGCGCCTAAGCCCGAACTCCACGACCTCCTTGCCGTCCGCGACGTAATTTATTTTTGCCGATTTCGTCGCTATCAGCGTCTGGTGATTTATGATATTTAAGATAGCCGTCTCGACAAGCTGCGCCTCGAACATGGGCGCGGCGACGGTCAGAATCGGCTCGTTCGGGAAAACTACCGTTCCCTCCTTCACGGCGTACAAATCGCCCGTGAACTTCAAGCCTTTCAACCGCTCGATAAAGCGTTCGTCAAAGGACTTCTGCGCTCTCAAATACGCCAAATCCTCGTCGGTGAAACGTATGTTTTGAATATATTCGACCGCCTGCTCCAATCCCGCCGCGATGGAATAGCTCGTTTCCTCTTTCCCTCTGAAAAACACGTCGAAAACGCCGACTTTTTGCTCCGTACCGGCATTCAAATAAGTGTTCATCATCGTCAGCTGATAGTAATCCGTCAATAACGTCAAATTTCTCATAAAGAATCCTTATTATGCGAAAGTTTTCACGGGGGAAACCTTTTTAAAAAAAGGCTTTCCCCCGCGCCCCTTTCCAAAAACTTTCGGCAATCTAATACCGCACAAAGTTTTCTCTCCGCCTCAAAAACTTATGCATATTGCCCTTTTTCAAATATAAATAAAAGAGCCTTTTCTTTGCCGATACCATCCCCGCCTTAATCTCTTATAAAAAACACGCTAAAGTCTTTTTGTATCGGTATTGTCCCTACCTTAATCTACCGCAAAAACCGCTAAGGCTCTAAGGCTCTTTTGTATCGGTTATCTATATTCCTACCTTACAAAACATCTATGTCTTTTTGAAAGGGGTGCGGGGGAAACCTTTTATCATAGGAAAAGGTTTCCCCCCGCATAAATCTCTTCCAAAAAATTTATCTCTATTTCTTCTTATTTCCGTAATATTTTCGTTTCAAATCCGCCTGCCTGCCCGCCTCGGTTTTTTCCTTGACCGCTCCGGAATTTTCGTCGTATTCCGCGTTGTCAGCCGCCGTAATATCCATCTGCGCACTCTCCTCCGTCTCCGGCAGCTTCTTGAAAGAAAGCCGTTTCAGCGAACCGTTCCGGTAATATACGATACCCAAAAGGATTGCGACAGGGAAAACTATCAGACTCAAAAGCACGCCCCAGCTTAAATTCGAACCGCCCACGGGAACGCCGTCCGTGCGCATAGATTCGACTATCGCCCGCGACAGGAAGTACCAAGCGAGATAGCCGAAAGCGACCGTACCCTTGTATTTGACCCTCTTGAATAGATAATATAAAAGCACGGAGCCTATGACGCTCAAAAAACTCTCGTAGAAAAACGTCGCGTAGCGCCACGCGCCCTCGGTCTCGATAAACACGCCGAACGGAAAGGTTTGAAAGAATTTGGAGCCCTCCGCAACGGCCTCGCCGTAGACCTCCTGATTAAAGAAGTTGCCCCATCTGCCTATCGCCTGCGCCAACAGCAACGGCATTGCCGCCGCGCCGACCAACTCTAAAAACCTGACTTTTTTGTGACGCGCAAATATGTACGCGCCAAGAAAACCGCCCGGTATGCCGCCCAAAATCGTCACGCCGCCGTTCCGCGTCCAAATAATGTTAAAAACGTCCGCAAATTCGTTGATAGGAAAAAATTCCGACGTATGAGATATAACGTACCCCACCCTCGCGAAAACTATACCTAACGGAATCGCTATCAAAAACAGCGTTATGCCGTCGTCGCTTTTCAGACTCAATTCTTTCGACAAATGCATAAACACAAAAAGTGCCAGCACCATTCCGAACACGATGACTATAGCGTACCAGTATATCTCCATACCGAAAACCGTGAACGCGACGCGGTCTATAAGCTCGCCTTTTTGCATACCGTCGTTGACCAGCGCGCAAAACAGCGCGAATAGCAGTATACCCGCGCCCCAAACGGACGGAACGACTATCTTACCGTGTTCCTTGCAAAACCGCCCGATCCGCTCCCGCGCATCATTGCAGGACTTGCCCGCCTTAGCGAAAAAAACTTTTGCTCCGCCCTTCGCCGAACCGGTCTCCGGCTTGTTGCTCTCACTCATATCTGCCTCCGATTTTTTATTTTTTCAACTTATTACGCGCGGAGAAAACTTTTGTAAACAAAAGATTCCCCCCGCACCACTTTCCAAAAAACTTTAAAACATTTTTTGTAATAGCCGTTATGAATTATAATTGTGCTTAGAGATAAACCGTTGAATTTTTTTGCGGTAAACCGCAAAAAAAATTTTTTATTCGTATAAATATAAAACCCTCTTTTTAACGGGCGCTTCGCAAACATCCTTTTTTAAAAAAAGGAGAGGACGGCGTAACGGAAAGAGAGTTCCGTCTATTCCGACTCGCCGTATTTTTTGCGTTATCATACTAAAAAATACCTCTACGGCGTTTTGTATTTTGCAAAAAGCCCAACCGTAACCCGTTTCCGCTTTTCACGGGAAAAACCAACCAACGATAGCTCCCGATTCGGTTTGAACGAAACCGCAAAAACGCTTGAAGCTTTTGGGAAACGGGCACGTA
Organism: Clostridiales bacterium; assembly: GCA_031275485.1. Lineage (GTDB taxonomy): Bacteria > Bacillota > Clostridia > Christensenellales > JAISNN01 > JAISNN01. The sequence continues at coordinate 38,116 of JAISOS010000036.1, forward strand.
AAAAGCCTTAGGGCGCGATAGCTGCGGCGGCGGATTTTATCGAAGGACGTAAAGACAAAAAACGCTGGCGCGGCTTAGACTGCGACGAGACTTTTTATCAAAATATCTGCGGATAAAGACGCGCTCCCTCCGCCGCAAATAGTTTGCATCCGCGTCCGATAAGTCCGAAAAAGATTTCTTCCGTATAATATCAAAAAATCACCGATTTAGCGCCGTCGGCTCTGATTCCCAATTTATAGACGTTTTTAACGCCGTAGATTTTGACCATATACTTATAGAACGCTCCGCTTTTTTCCGCGTCGGCGAATACGAGCATAGTTCCCGCGAAACCGCCTCCGTGCACTCTTGCGGCGCGCACGCCGCCGAAGCGTTTCGCGAGCGCGACGGCGACGGGTATGCTTTGTACGGTATCGGTTTGCGTATAGTAGTTTTGCAGAAGCTGATAAGAGCTTTCTCCCGACGCGTCGACTTGCCGCAGGAACGTTTCCTTATCGCCTGCGGCGATGGCGGCGACGGCGGCGTCTACGCGCAGATTTTCCTCTATGTAATGCACGGCGCGGAGAGCGGCTCTGCCGGAAATGTCCCTTTGAATTTGCGGAATATTTTTATAGATCGATTTAGGGGGAACGAATCTAAGCTTCGGCTGTCCGAAAAACTCGGCGACGCTTTCCATGTCCGTCCGTATAGCCTTATAGTCGCCGGTCAAATCCGAATGGTCTCCGCCGCAGTTGACCACAAAAATGGCAAGCTCCTTAAAGTTCCACTTGACGTTTTTGACCTTCGGGTTTTTGTCGTCCTTAAAATCTATGCCGCTTATACCTCCCAAGGATACCGCCATTTGATCCATAAGCCCGCAGGGCTTTTTGAAATAGACGTTTTCGGCGAACTGAGAGGCGACTGCCTTTTGAGTTTTCGTGATTTTGCCCTTGTTGAAAAGCGCGCCGACTATCTCCGCGACGAGCACCTCAAACGCCGCCGAGGACGACACCCCCGCCCCTTTGAACACGTCGGACGTCGTTGTCGCGTTGAAGCCGCCGATTTCATAGCCGTAATCCTTCAGTTTTTTAAGAATGCCTTTGACCAGACCGTTGGTGTTGACCTCGTCGTCGCGCTGAGACAAATCGTTCAGCTTAACGCGTATCTCCGAAAAGCCGTAGGAGTCTATGTTGACCGTGTTTTCGTCGTTCAACGAAACGCAGGCAAGCGTGTCTATCGTCACCGCCGCCGCCAAGACCTTTCCGTTATTGTGGTCGGTGTGATTGCCGCAAATCTCTATCCTGCCCGGCGAGGAAAAAAAGTGAACCTTTCCGCCGTATTTCGACGCGTGCGTCTTGTAAAGCGCGGAATATCTTCCCGCATATTTTTGAACGTCGCCGCCGTCATATAAATTATTAACAATTTCTATGAACTTTTTATTACTTTTAAGAGACGCGACGGAATATTTTTGAGTCATAACTACCTCGAAAAATTATGCATGGATACAGTATACCATATTTTGAAAATCTTTACAACTCATTTTGAATTTTCTCACGGAATTATTTATGAATTTATCAATATTTTTTCAATTTTTCCGACCTCCCGCCAAGCGGGCAATCTTGAATTTTCTCAGTGGAATTATTTGCGAATTAAAAAAAGTTTTTCCTCTTAAACGAAACGCAAAAATTAAAATAACCTTTTTTCATATAGCGTTCTTGAAAGCGAAAAACACCCCGAAAGGTGTGAAAAACAGTCGTTTTGCTTAGGAGTAAATGAAAATACTTACAAACTCAAAATCGTGTGAACAACCTTATTCATAAAACCGTCGTAATCGTTATATATAACCATATCCCCGAATTTAAAAACCTTTGACGACATTTTGAGTGTAAAAGCGGTATTTTTATAATATGACTTATACCTTCCATATCCGAATACCGAGGTGGATTGTCGCCCGAAACGTTCACGATAAAGACAAGCGTTTTATTCGGAGTATGCAAATAATTCTCGACATTGTCATTCGACAAAACAACATATTTTTTGAGGTTATGCTCGTTAATACCTTCCCACTTTTTAATTTTTCCATATTTGTCAAAATACGGAATTTTATCCGGAATAATAAAAATCTGAAAATACGGCTACCCGTTACAACGTATATTAGCGGTTTCCCCAAGCATGTTTTCAAAGTAATTATTAGAGTTTTGCATGTAATTCCCCATAACATACTTGACCGCAACGCCCGAAACTATAACGCCATCTTTACTAATCGTTATATCAACCGCCTTATCTATATACCGACCGATCATCTTTTGTTCCGCACCTAAGTCAAATCCGAGCGATGCGACGGTATAATGTCCGCCCATGTCGTTAGCCGTTTTCAATCTTTCGGATAAGTCTCCCGAAATCGCGCCGTGTAAAATTTTTAATTTTTCGTTACTTCGCGAACCTTTTTCGATATATTTCAAAAACGATGCTTTGAGTATGTCAAGAAAAAAATAATTGTTCATATCCGCATCCCTCTCTCTTAGATAATCCATAATTCAAAAAGCGCTGCAAATCCTTTGATGAATAAGTATAGTACCCCCCGCTTTTATACTTTCCTAACATAGAAATATATGTGATAAATTCATCCGTAAATAATATATTTTTTATCCCGTCAATATTGCAATCGGTCAGTATATACAGCCCGCCGTATATGCCCGTTCCGGGTTCGCATAAACTCAGCTTTATATCGCCGACATTTCTTATTAAAGCATTAATAGCGTACTTCTTTTTTTGAACGTCGTTAATCCCCTGCGAACGACCAAACCCGTACCAATTACCCGAACCGTCTAAACTTCTGGCTTTTAATTTATCAATATAGCGGTCGTAATGACTTTTTATCTCTATATTCTTTGTCAAAACGTCGAAAGGTATTATTCTGCCAAAATTGTCATAAGGAAACAAGCATTTTGTCATATTCCCCGTAGACGCTTTCACGATGGGGATAGTATAATCGGTAAACGTCCAATCGCCTATAAAAAACTCGTCGCACAGCGTGGCAAAACCGTTTTTCACCTCGAACAATTTTTCACTGAACACAGAGGTCATTACCGACCGCAATTGCGACAAAACACATTTATGTCCAAATACGAACGAGCCGTTTATGTTGAAATCTTCATACCCCAGCCTCGAAACCGCCGCAGGAACAAGATTTTCCGCATCGTACTCGTAATAATCCACATAACGGTTACATTCTTTCGTAAGTATCATGATCGTAGTATAAGCGGTCGCTTCAAAGGGCTGAAAATGCTTTAAATCAACTATTTTCTTTATCGAGCGGTTGTGCGCGAGATATTTTCTCATCGCGGACCCCGCGATACTGTTATATAGCGAACTCGGTGAAATATAGCCGAGAATACCCGAATGATTGAGCATTTTTAGCCCGATTTCGTAAAAGGCGATAAATAAATCCGTCATTCCGCTTTGAGTAAAAAAATATTTCTTCACTGTATCATAAGCGCTCCTCAGATTATGCACCCGAACATACGGCGGATTACCTACAACATAGTCCATTTTACCGTCATAATCGCTTACTGTAAGCGTATCGGCGCAAACGATATCCCAATCGACGTCATAAATCTCAAATTCCGACGCGATTTCCGACAAATTTTTACGGCAGCTTTCACATTCCGCCCCGTCAATTTCTACGCCGTGAATATATACGGACAGTTCTTTTGACAACCGCGCGCGGTAGATTAAAAAAAACGGCGGCTTCGCAATAGCGTCTGACCGCCTCGACAAGAAAGGCTCCGTCTCCGCAACTGTTGTCAATTATGTGTTTCCAGAGAATACGGACGCCGCCGTATTCGCACAGATTAAGAATGTTGGAAACTATATAGCCGGGCGTATAAACGCGTCCGGCGGCTTTTTTATGGGATACTACATTTTCGGTTTGCGCCAAAGGCATCTCGTTTTCTCCTTGTTAAACCGTAACCGCTAATTATAAATATTGCGGAAGTTCTAAATTTTTGCGATAAAAAATCCGTCTTGTATATTTATCCGTCACGAAAATTCGGAACTCTCAAGATTTTATAATTTTTCGGACGTATGCCAAACATTTTTCTCCCACGCTATCAAGCAAAATAAAACGCGTAAAAATTGCGCGTTTCACGCCGTTTAAGCGGACGCTACCCTTCAAAATTCAACCATTCAATTCGGCGCTCAAAAATTGCAAGATCTCGCCGTCCATAGCCGCGGTTATTCGGCGGCGGCGTTTAGCTTTTCGAGCATTTCCTCGACGCTTACGCCGTGAACGGCGGCGGCCTGGGCGACGGTTTCGCCGCGGGCAAGAACGCACCCCATACAATGCATACCGTAGGACGCCAAAACGTCAAAAATTTTCTGCGGATCGCCCTGTTTCAAGGCATCTCCGACAAGCATATCTCCGGTTATCATAGCCGTATATCTCCTTATATTTTTTTATTCAATTTATAACGCACAATGCGGATAATAATAAACGCCGAGATCTTTCGGAAAGGGGCGCGAGGGGGGGCATTTTGTTCACAAAAGATTCCCCTCCGCATAATTTAAAAAATCAAATTTTAGTTGGCCGCGCCGCATTCCGGGCAGAATTTCGCGTTCCCGTCGAGCGCGGCGCCGCATTTTTTACAGACAGCCGAATCGGGAGACAGCTTTGCGCCGCAACCGCCGCAGAACTTCGCCGCCGCGCTGTTCGAAGCGCCGCATTTCGGACATTTTACCGTCGTATTTACGGTCGCGCCGCAGCTCGTGCAGAACTTAGAATCCGCAGGCAACGCCGCGCCGCACTTGTAACACTTCACGGCGGAGGAATAAGAGGCGGCGGCTCCGCCGCCCGTTTCCGGCTTCGCGGACGCCGGTTCGTTCGTTTCGTTCAGAGCTTTGGAGATGGTTTTCATCATAGACAGCCCGACGCCCATACCCGCGCCGACCGCCGCCATACCGCCGCCGGGATTTTTCGCGGCTTCGGGAATCGCCTGCGCGGTCTGGTACTGCATATACTTGCCCATCTCGTTCGCGCCAAACATACCCACGGACGTGCGCGAATCAAGCGCCTTATTGACCTCGTCGGGCAAAGAGATGCTCTCTATGTAGACGGCGGTAATTTCTATTCCGTAGGAATCGAAATCCCCGACGGCGCGCTCTTTGGCTACCGCGCCGAATTCTCTGTAATTGGCCGCAAGATCCAGCACCGCGATATTCGACTCGGCGATACTGTCAACAAGGCTTGAAAATATCATTTTTCTAAAGTGCTCGATAATATCCTCGGTTTTGTAGGACGATCCGGTGCCGCTCAGCTCGCGCATAAGCTTCGCCGCGTCCTTCACGCGGAAAGCGAACACGCCGTAGGCTCTGATACGCGCCATACCGAAATCCTTGTCCCTCATCATTATAGGATTACTCGTCCCCCATTTCTGATTGATGAACTGCTTGGTATTGACAAAATAAATCTCGCCCGTATACGGACTCTCGAACGCGTATTTCCATGAAAACAGCGTCGTCAAAATCGGCAGGTTGGCGGTTTCCAATTTGTGCTTGCCCGGTAAAAATACGTCCGCGATTTTGCCCTGCGCGACGAATACCGCAACCTGAGATTCTCTGACCGTCAGCTGGGAGCCTTGCATTATTTCCTTTCTGTCGTTAAGCGGATACCTGTACACGATGGTGTCTGACGATTCGTCCGACCACTCTATTACCTTAGGCAACTGCTTTTTAATTGCGCTGAAAAGACCCATTTTAACCTCTCCTTTTTACCCGTTTCAGTGTATTTTTTATGCGCTTACAATATTGTTTTAACGCGTCTTTATAGTATTTTTTAGGATTCCGAATTTTTGTGCGGCGTTTTTTATCGCAAAAATTCAAAACTCCCGTATTGTTAATATGTTTTTATGCGCTTTCAAATTCATTTCCGATACGTTTTCAATGCGTTTTCATAACGTACTTTTCCGAACCGGACGCATTCCGTCCGCACGGCGTATTTATTATACAACATTCCGGTAAAAAAAACAACAATAAAAATATAATTTTTAAAAAAGCACGGGTTTTTCCATAAAAATTAATTTTGAGTTTTTGAGGAAGCAAAACGTCACCCGCATAATTTAAAAAAAAAGACCATCCGTTTCAAAGCGGCAGTAATAGCATTGCGGAGATTGTGAAAGCCGAAAATACTGTGGTCAGAAGCACGGCTTTCGCCGCGAAAGCCGTATCGCCGTCGAAGTGTTCGGCGAACAGCAGGAGATTGTTCGCGCAGGGCATAAGAAATATGATATACAGCGTAATTTCCAGCACGGAATCCAGATTTAAAAATAAGAGCGCGAGATACAGAAGCGCGGGCACGGCGACGAGTTTGACAAAACTCACGGCATACACCGAAACGCCGCCGAAAAGCTCTTTGAGCTTGACGTCGGCAAACCGCATACCCAGAACCGTCATAGACAAAGGCGTAACCATATCGCCGAGATAGCTTATGCCCGAGACAAGCCTCGCGTCTAACCTCACCCCCAGAAAAAACAGCGGCAAAGCTATGAACACGGCGAGCGTCGGCGGGTTGACGACGGCTTTTTTCAGCGCAATGTATTCCCTCCTGCCGCTAATAATGTACGCGCCTAACGTCCAGCTCAGAATATTAAACGCGACGGTCAGGACGGTGAGGTATATTATCGCCTCGGGATTTTCGGGGAGTAATACGGATATTACGGGAATACCCATAAACGCTACGTTGCCGAACGCGCAGGCGAAAGCTATCGCTCTTGCCCGGCCGTCTCCGCCCGCGTTTTCGTTCACGTTTCCGCCTATGCCGCCGCTCCCGCCCGCGCCGCCGTTCGTCTTCCCGCGTAATTTTCCATTCGCGCGCCATCCGCCGTTCACCGATAGCTTTTTCGCTATAAAAAGCGCGGCGGCTCCCGTTGCGGCAATTCCGAAAAAGCCTATGAGAAACGCGTAAAGCATATTCAAAAGCATTTCGGGCGTGTAATCCGCCTTTTGAAAGGACGAAACGACAATCATCGGCTGGCAGACATAGAGGATTATATTGACAAGATATTTCGACGCGTTCCCGCCGAGTTTTTTTGTCCTTTTCAATATGAAACCGGGTACGGCAAGCGCCGTCAGTACGAGTACGTTTATAAGCGTGTTGGTAAAATCCATAGTCGGTCGTTCCTATTTCAAAAGGGGGCTTTTTTTGTTTTCTATTTTAAAGATTATGCCGGGGAAACCTTTCCAAAAAACCTTCAAACTATATATTCTCTCATTGCGAATTTCGCGGTTCTTTTCGCGGCTTCGTATAATTTTTTACGCTCGTTTTTGCGTTTTCTTTTACAATTTTTTATAGGCGTTTTTACGGTTTCCCGTAGTTTGTCACTATTTTTTACTGCGGAAATTATTTTTAGAATAGAAAAAAATCATAAAGTAAATTTATCGAGTAGCTTCAAATCCTTTTCCTCTTTCAACGCTTTTTTTACGCACAAATACATAAGCGAGGCGTCGTATCTCGCGTCGTGCAAATCCGCCGCGTCCGCGAAAAACACGTCGCCCGTAAGCGCGGCGGCGTCCGCCGCATCCACGCCGAAACGCGCGCCCAATTCGGACAGCTTTGGGAATTTATACGCGTTGCGGTTAGTTCCGCCAAGCTTGCAATGCGGTACGAAGTACCGCATTGTGCAAAAGCCGCGCTTATACCTGAACTGCGCGCCTATGCGCTCGAATTCGCGTGCTACGAACATATAGTCAAATCGGAAATTGTGCGCGGTTATCATCTCCGCCTCCGCGAAATCCTCGCGGATCTCCTCGGCGCAGTCGGAAAAACGCCTGCCCTCCGAAAGAATTTTCAGCCTTTCAAGGCTCAATTTATGAACTTTGTAAGCGCCGGGATCCATAGAATCCACCGTAAAGAAAAAATTCTTCGCACCTATACCGCGACCGCCGTCCTTTATGTACGACAACTGGCAAATCTGACCCGGTATAAGCGACGTCGTCTCCGTGTCGAAATATAAATGATACGGCATATGAATATATCCTCAAAAACGGGAATTTTTCTATGAAAATACGCGGAAAAGACCTTTTTTGAATAAAAGTTCTCGTCCGCGCCCATTTCCCGAAAGACTTTAATGTTTCAATAGAGATCCGCCGCAATTTTTTTATAAATTAATATTCACTCGGGATAGCTTTCGGAATCGATACTGCGTCCTATTTCCGCGCTGTCGACAGGCGCGGCGCCGACGTTTCTCAATCCGTAGCCCCCGCCGAGAACGTCCGTCAAAAACGAATAGACCTCGCGCATCGCCCTTTTGCCGTTTTCGCTCGCGCTGAAAAGCGGAAAACCGTGCACCGAATACTTGCCCGTTCCCAAAAAATACGCGGCCTTAACGTTGTTTTCCTTTAATCTCTCATAAAACAGCTCCGTCGTCGGACGCAGAGGATCTTTTTCACCAGTTATAAGCATACACGGCGGATAATCCGGCGTTACGAGCGTTACGGGACACATATTCATTATCTCGGGACGCCCGAAAAATTCCTCCAATTTTCCGTCTTCGATTTCGCGCACGTCGTAACCCGAATACGAGCGCGAATACAGCTTGATGCGTGGAAAATCGGCGTTGCCGCAACTCAAAAAATCAAACACGCCGCATATGAAAACCAGCCCTCTGATTTTAAATTCGCCGCGGTATGTAAAATCGATTTTAAACTCGTCGTAGAGACTCCGGTTTACCGTAATGCCTGCGGCAAGCGCGGCAAGGTGCGCGCCTGCGGAGTCGCCGCCGAGAAAAACGCTGTCCGTGTCAAGGTTGTATTCCTCCCTTTTTTCAAAAACATAGCTTATCGCTCGGAATATGTTGCGCGCCTGCGTCGGGTGCTTAGCGGCGGGCGCTAGCTCGTAATTTATATTCAGTACGTAAAAACCGAGGTCCGCAATGCGGGAACAATACGGGTCTCTGATGGCGTTGGAGCCCTGCACCCAACCGCCGCCGTGCGCGTATATAAAGACGGGCTTTCTCGCCGCTTTGTCAACGTACAGTTCCGATGCGGTGAGCTTTGAGCGCGGTTCGCCGTAAATTACCTTTTTGACTGTCACGTTCTTGGACATAGCCGTAGCAAGCAACGGACGCAGAGACAGGCTCAGCGTCTTATCCTTAAGTCGAACGTAATAGACGGATAACTTATCCTTATCCATAAAATTCCCCCTAACGTATTTTACAAACGCCGCGTTTTTCGGCGTATTTTTCGAGTATAAAAAACCTCTGATTTTTTACGTATGACAGGCGGTGTATTGATGCGTTTTTTAATGTGTTTTACGATAAAAACCGTCCGATTTTCTACGCCGTTCAGCGGTATAACAAAGCGTTTTTTAACGGATTTTCGCGACGGAAATCGCCGGATTTTTATTAGAGCGCGTTAATGCGAACGAAAACGGGATGATTTAAGGCGGTTTCTGTGCCTTTCGGGGCGTTTGACGACGAGCGGCGGCACGAGGGAACTAATAAGAAAGGAGCGAATAAGCGCAAAAAACGCACCGTTCGCTTTATGTGAACACGCCGCAGATTACGGCGGCGGCTGAACCGCTCGTTTCCACCCGGGCTGCTCCAAACATATTCTGCCTATACGCGTCTTCCTGAAATCGTCTAAGACGGCCGCTGCGGCACGGTCGGTATCCACTTCCCCGCCTCTCAAAACACAGCCGCGTTTTTCCGCGATTTCCCGCAAAATGTCGAGAGGCGCGGCGTCCGAAACGGAAACGCCGTACCGCGCCGCGAACTCGCGCGGCGCGATGCGTACAAGTCGCTCTATCAGCATGAGCGCAAGCTCCGCGTCGTCGAAAATTTCCCGCTTTATACTGCCTATAAAGCATAAATCGCGCGCCGCCTCTTGGTCGTCCAATCTCGGCGAAAGCGCGCCCGGCGTGTCCAAAAGCTCGAAGCCGTCCGCTATTCTCACCCATTGCTTGCTCTTTGTCACGCCCGGCTTGTCGCCCGTCACGGTTTTTTTCTTGCCGCAAAGACCGTTTATGAGCGTGGATTTTCCCGAATTTGGAATTCCGATAACCATCATCCTCAGCATTTTATTCACGCCTTTTTCCGAATAGCGTTTTAATTTTTCGCCGAGCAGTATTTTTAACGCCTTAACTACGCCGCCGGTCGTCCCCGTCGCGCTGTTTAGGGGCACGCATGCGCGCCCGCTTTCGCGGAAATATCCGAGCCACGCCTTTACGCTACCGCCGTCTACTAAATCCGCCTTATTCAGCGCGTAGAGACGCGGCTTATCGCGCAGAATTTTCTCGAATTCGGGATTGATGCACGCCGCCGGCGCGCGCGCATCCAAAACGTATATTACGGCGTCCGCGAGCTTCAAATTTTCCCCTATAATTCCGACCGCCTTTTTCATATGTCCCGGAAACCAATTTATCCCTCCGTCCATAGACCGCGCGCCCTCCCTTCCGACGTCCCGTCGGCGCCGAATTTTTCCTTACGGTATATTATTTGAGTTTTTAAAAACTCCGGACTTTCGCCGCGAAAAACTATATCCGGGCGCATTTTGCCGCCGCGTTTTGTGCGGCTTAAAAACATATCCGCGCTTTAGAAGATTTTTGCACGCCCCTTTTCGCAAATTTCTTTTTTTGCGCCCTAAATTCCAATATTTATCCGCCAATTCCTTCAATACCGAATGCTTTTCACCATCGCCGATATTAAAAAAACGATAAAGAATTTCTCGACTTCGCGGTCGTTTTTGAACGTTAAAAATATTCTGAACGCTACGGCGGCTCTATATTCCGCAGACCTTCGGAACACCTTTCCGTTCGGAATCCGTTTTTATGAATTAAAGCATCGGAATTCGCGAAAGAATTTTCGCGCTTCCCGGGACGTTTCCCGAGAATTTTCAGCGGAGTCGCTAACAAGGAAAAGAACGGCGAAATGCGCGAAAAATCCGACAAAGGCGCACGTTTTAATTCATGAAAACGCTTTCTTAAAAAAGAGCGGCTTTTTCAAACCGGACGGCGTGTTCGGAAGCGTGAAAAGAACGCCTCAAATTAACATCCGTAAATAGCCGGTATTTTATCGGCGTTAATATTATACACTAATCCGCGCCGATAAACAAGTAAAAAATATGCTCAAAATAAATTGACTTTTTTTTTCGTATGATATATACTATTATTTGTAGAGTTGCGGAAACGCGGCGCCTAATTATTCGCCGTTTAACTCAACCGAAAGGAGCGTCGGTTTACGGACGCCGTCCGAAAGGTTTGAGAACTTATAAAAAAAAATTTAACGTGCGCCCTTTTAGCTCGGTTTGTCCGAGGAATGTTTTTTTCGGTTAAAAAGGCTGACAATGCACCGAAAAGAGTTTAAAACCGACAAAAAAACGGCGTTTCGCAAAACTGCGGAAAAAAAGTCGTACCGGCCGGAAACAAAACTTCATTATCTTAACATCTCATGCACCCTTAGCTCAATTGGATAGAGTGTCGGTCTACGGAACCGAAGGTTGGGGATTCGAACTCCTCAGGGTGCGCCAAAACGCAAAAAAAGACCTGCGGATTTTTATCTCCGCACGTTTTTTTTTATCGTTTTCGCTTTTGCTTTCTATGCTTTTTATTCCGTCGCTTCGCTAATCTTTGACGTCCTCCAACGACGTTGCCCATCCGCCTGTTCCATATGACGGGTTCTACGTACCCGAATTCCTCTATACTCGTTTTGAGTTTCTCGAACTCCGGATCTTCCGGCTTCAACTTTTTCATCGGATTGTATTGTTTTTAAATCTTCCTCTTTAACCGGAATTCCGATAGTATCCGCATGCGTAACGGGATATTAAAAAAACACAAGCCAATGCCCGTCGATGCGGCTGGGATCTAAATTGTCCCCCGCATACCTTTGCGGACGCCTTCTTCCGATATATTGCTCCATACCTGCCATCAAAAAATATAAACACCCTGCAATTGACCATTATTGCCGGATTGTACGGATAACCATATAGAATATCGTTTGTCAACTTACCAAAACTTTGAAAACTATCCGATATTTTTTCCGGATTCCAAATCCCGCAATATAAATATCTGTAGAAAAACCAACACAAATGTTGGAGACACATCAAAAATATAAGTATGCCTCGTATAAAATCTAACTCAAATATGCGTCGGACTTGCGGTTTTTTAGCTGTATTGTCCATGTCATACCTTTGTTATCCTGCTCAATAATGTGTCATAATCATAAAGTTGAATCGTCGCCAAATTAACTTCATACATCTCAGTCCCTCCATTCAACGTATATTGCATAATCAAAGAGTCTGAAACAATTTGATTGCCGCTACCAACAATAGTTACTTTAAACTCAACAAAATTACTGCTCCAATAGCACTTTCTACTCGTTAAGTCATAATTAACATTATCTAGATTTAGCGGCACACTTGTTTCTTCAATAGGTATTCCTTCATCATTGTCGACAATAATCGCGAACGTTTCTAATTGCAGCGCTAAATTCGCGAAACGGAATCCGACAATCGTCGCATAATCGTCATCTTCCCGGTCGTTGCCGCCCCATCCTTGAATGTTCCAATTTAGTGCAAGATTAAAACAGGATTTACCATCGATATGCTCAGCCACTCTTTCCGAAAGTGTTAAGTATTGCGTGTTGTTTAATATAGGACATTCGTCAATGAATTTTGAGTTATCCGCTTTCTCAAAAATATTCACGGCGACAGGCACGCTAATGGCTGAATCTAAAATTTTGAATGTGATTTTAGTGATTTTGCGAATAGCACCTTTTGAAATCCAAGTTGTTTTTGGGCTTACTTCAAAATTAAACACACACACAAAGTTCCTGTGTGTGGCATCAACTATACCGGTGTCTGCCGTAAAACAACTATATTGCAAACCCACAATCAATAAGTCATCTATATTTTCACCAATAACATTGGTTACGTACAGCTTATCGTTACTCTTTGCCGTATTAGTATTGAACATAGATAAATCAGTATCCACGATTACAGGAACACTGAAAGCCCCGTTACTTGATTTGTTTACATAAATATTCAGGTTGCTTGACTTAGGTTGCTCAATGATTGAAACAGGCGGATTGTAATCATCGCCATTACCACCGTTCGAGTTCTTTTTAACGCAAGAAACGCTGAGTATTGCAAACAGTGCAATACTCAGCGTTACAAGAACGTAACGAAAAAATTTGTGCACTTTAACCATATACTAATTTAGCCTCTTATAGTTTGATATGTGACTGCGCCTTGAAGGTTGAAAGTCTCAAAAGTACCCACTTTGATTGCTGTCAGTAGTTGCAGTATACGTTCCGTAGGACGTAACATTGCCATGTTTATCTTTATTCGCTACCCTATGCACCTTGCGTACAAGCATATAATACCGTCGAACATAGGCTTTGCTTTCTCGCGAGTTGCAGGCAACTATAACGTTGCGTTTCACAATACAGATATAAAAGATATACTTAATATTATTATATATTTCCGTAATCACAATTACCTCGTTTAACGCATCTCATTTCCTGTCCGGCTTTTTTAAGCTTTCGTATTCTTGGGATAAAACTTTCCGCTATATAATCGCGTATCCGCATAGCCTGATAAATTTTTTTAATAAAATTCCTCCCCGTCCCAAAAGCTATGCCAACCGTCTGAGTATTTCCTTATAGGCGTCCTCTACGCCGCCTAAATCGCGCCTGAATCTGTCCTTGTCAAGCTTTTCGCCCGTCTTTGAATCCCAGAAACGGCAGGTGTCCGGCGATATTTCGTCGGCGAGTATAATTTCACCTTTATAGCGCCCGAATTCCAGCTTGAAATCGATGAGATCTATACCCAAGCCGCAGAAAAAGTCGGTCAAAATCTCGTTGACTTTAAGAGAATATCCGGCTATTTTTTGCAATTCCGCGTCGGTCGCAAGTCCTATCGCCTTGATATGATATTCGTTTATCATCGGATCGCCCAGCGCGTCGTCCTTGTAACAGTATTCGATTACGGTTTCTTTTAGGCGCGTGCCCTCGGGAATGCCAAGCCGTTTGGAAAGACTGCCTGCGGCTACGTTCCTAACTATGACCTCGATAGGAATTATCGAAACCTTTTTCACGGCGGTTTTACGGTCGGAGAGCCGTTCGACGTAATGCGTCGGGATTCCTCGCCGCTCCAAAAGCCCGAACAGTCGATTCGAAACCGTGTTATTAATCGCGCCCTTGCCCTCTATCGTACCCTTTTTCAGCCCGTTAAAAGCCGTCGCGTCATCTTTGTAGTCGACTATAAGTACGTCGGACAGGTCGGTTTCCCAAACCTTTTTCGCCTTTCCCTCGTATAATAATTTAGTTTCTTTCATAATGCCAATTTCCTCCGAATTTTCTTTTTTATTTCATTTTTACGGTTTTTATTTTTCGATTTCTTTGTTTATGCGTTCCAAAATTTCGTCTATTTTTCGGCTCTCCTCATCGTCCGCCGCCGCCGCGCGGTTTTTCAATTGCCCTATATCGTAAGCCACGGAGATGGGTAGCCCGCCGGCGTAAATTTCGGACGCGTCGGCGTTAGCGCGGGACGGCGCGGACGCGGCGTTCCCGTCAATCAACGTTCTTATAGCCTCTTTCAGCCCTCCGTCCGACAGCGTTTCTGAAATCCTAAACGAAACCGTCCGGCTTAAATCGCGCTCGCTTCCGGACATTACCGGTTGCGCCGTCTGCGGTTTCGGCGTCGCCGGCAATACAGTCTGAGATCTTTGCGTTACAGACTGCCGCGTCGCTTGAGGTATTGGCGCGGCGGGCGATTGCTCCGCCGTCCGAACTTGCCGTTCCGCGTGCGGCAGAATCGCGTCAAGCGCGGCGTTCCGCATATCGGAAACGTCTATATTCCTTTTTTTCAGCGTCTCCTCGAAAGACAGGTCTATGCCCAGCTCGTCGGTTCCTTTCTTTTTTATTTCCTCCGCTTCCGTTTCCCCCGTATTTTCCGCGCTTTTTTTTGACGGTATTATATCCTTTTTGAAAAACAAAAACGCGGAGGCGGCGAACAATATTCTCGCCGAAATCAGAACGGCAACTACACCGTACAGTAACGCGGCATTGTCCGTCTCGACCTTTATAAAGAGACCGGCGATCCCGTCGGGTTCGACGCCGAAAAGCGCGCCGTCCACGCCGTTGAAAATATATTGCATAAACATAATAACGGGCATAAGCGACAGAACCGCATATTTGACCCCGTCCTTTTTTGGCCCGCCGACACACTCGACCGTCTGCGTGTTGAGTCCGAAAAAATTATACGCCGAAACCGCGTGGACGAACCACAAAATTAAAAGCGCGAAATATAACGCGTAAAAAATTATTTTAATCGTCCCGGCTCCGGTCGGAAACAATGCGCAAAGCGCGTACAGGACGTACAAACCCGCCGCGCCGAACGCGAGAACCGACGCGGTAATCTTTCCCGCGCGAAAACGCGGTTCGCTTATGCAAAAAAACATTAACGCAACGGAAATAAACGACCAAACGAAATTGCCTGCTAAATTCGAGGCGACAAAGGATATGCCCGCGGGCGACGCATAGACGTTGAAAAAATATACGCTCGAAAGCAGCAAATATAAAACCGCTTCCTTTATGTACCCGTTATTCGCGCGTTTTTTTGTATCGCCGAAAACGGCCGCCGAACCGTCCGCGCGACCGTCGCCTTTTTTGCAGGTCAAGCCGACAACCGCGCCGACCGCGTAATATACGAAAAACGTAAGGAATGCGCCCGTATGCGAACGCTCCCAAATACCCGCGTTGTGCGGCGCGTAAAATTTCGCGATATTGACGGCAACGCTCTGAAAAACGACCGCCGTCAACGCGTTGAGAATAAAATAAAGCGTTACTCCGCCGCTTTTAAAGCGCGAAACGGAGTAAAGCGCGACGTTTATTATCAACAATGCGGCGATCGCGAGATACTGTGCGCCCGACTTGTCTATCACCGAAAATTCGGCTAATAACAGCGCGGCAAGCGCACCGGCAAGCGGAATAAATCCGAGTATAACCTTTACGTTTTTTTTCGGCATAATTAATTTTTATCCTTATAAAAATTATGTTTTTCCGTAGCGTATACCGCGCAGATACGCGCTCCGATAAGGCTTTATTTTGCGAGGTCTATACCGCGTTAAATACGTTTCACGGCACGACCGTTTTTTCCGCGAAAAATACAACCGCAAACGCGCTCCGCGATAAGACCGTTTTTCGCGGAGCGCATCGCGCGGACAGGCTTTAAGATACGGTTATATTTTTATAGAAAAAACTACGGGAATACGCTTAAAGTTTAACGTCTATTCGTCCGAACTATCATCCGCGTTTTCAGCGTTTATTTCTCCGCCGCCGACGTCCTGTTTTTCCGATTTTACCGCGGGAATTTCCGCGCCGTCGGCTTGCTCTTTTTCATATTTTTCATACGGATTATCCGTTTGCGTTTCGCCGTTTTCGCTAATTCCCGAATTTATTTCCCCGTTCTTGCCGTTCGGTTTTGTCTCGGGATTTTCCGCGTTCTCATACGAATTGTTCGATTGATTTTTTCCGCCGTTTTTGACGTCCGATTTTCCGACGCTCTCCGCGCTCACTTCCTCTCCGTTCCCGTCCGAACCGTCAAAACTATCCGATCCGTCAGGAGCGGACGCTATCGGCTCTCCCCCGAATAGGCGCGTCGCCATTATAAAGCCGAAAAAACAAGCCGCGAGAACGACGGATACGATATAAAAGATTGTTTCCGTGAACGTTTCGGAGATATCCGCGACGCCGTTGGCGAACAGTAGCAGCATAGCGAAACCTGCCGCCGTAAGCACGGTATTTTTTACATAAACCTTACGCATCGCGCCGCCCTTGCCGCTGCGGTAGAGGTTCAGACAAAATAGCAGAACCGTCGCCGCTGCGAATATGACCGCTAAAATAACCGACGCCTCGCCGCCGAAGCCCGCGCCGAAACTCCTTATAAACGGCAGCATCGTCACGCCGTAAATCAGACCGCTCAAAAACATAACGGTTGCTGCGATTTTCGATACAAAATTTCTACCGGTAAACGTAAACTGCGACAGCTGGGCGAGCATCGCCGCGCCCGCGAAAAACATATACGTGGATACGAGCGCGGTCTCGGGCAGCGCGTTTCGATAGGTGAACACCGCGACTATGCCCTCCGTAAAAATAACCGACAGCATTACCGCGAGACTCACACCGATTTCTCCCGAAAAGGCGGCGAGTTTTTCCTTCGCGCCTTTCTTGAAGGGTAGCGCCGCCGTTAAAACCAATGCGGACACACCCATAACGACGTACAATGTCGTCGCAAGATCGAAGACGTTGACATTATTGCCCGCCGCGCCGTTGTCGTTAAAGACGAAAAGCAGGTCTATCGCCGCGAAAAAATTCAGAAGCACGAAGAATATACCGTTGCGGCTCTCATCAGCCGCTAAACGCACAAGCCGATAGAAAATCACCGTTAGAACCACTAAGCCCGCGAACACCGCCTTTATAACCAGTACGGCGGTGTGAATTTTGTCCGCGCCCGCAGTTATATAGTTTAAAAGCATGGAAAAAAACAAAATGATAAACAGAAAAGCGAAAGAAAGCATAACGAACTCTTTCCTGCTCTTCGCCGCAACCGCTTTAAACGATTTCATAAAAATCCTCCGTGTATGTGAGAGTGGGGGTATAAGAGGTTTCGCGGAAGCTCCCGCAGGGAGGAAAGCCTTTTGCGGTCAAAAGGCGGTTTCTCCGCGCTCATTTCCTAAAAAACCTCGGCATGCGTTTCCGGCGCGCTTCACGCCAGCGAACGCCCAAACATATAAACCGCGCAGACATACGGATCCGTATCGAACAAGCGCGTAATACGTTTTTTATTTCGTTCCGTATATTATGCCCTTAGTATTTTATTATTATAGCACACACAAAAAAAAAAAACAAGAAATGCGAATATAAAGAAGCGGACATTTAGCAAGTTTTATGATATAACGACGGGGCATGGAAAAGGAAGAAAGGATATGTCCGAGCCGCGGAGCGGCGATCGGCCGGCACGGAAACGGGAAAAACCGTTCGGG
>JAISOS010000046.1 GCA_031275485.1 Clostridiales bacterium
AACGTCCCCTTTTTCACCCCGAATAACCTTTGCTACTCTTCTTCTCGTAGTCTTTTTATGCATCCCTCATTTGTTCCCATATACTTATTTACAATATCGGTGGTTATTGAACAAGTCTATTGATTTTTCGATTCGCGAAACGCGCAAAAAACGCCTTAATTTTTCAGCTGAAAATTCCAGCCGTCCTCGAACATATCTCTCAGACTTTTCTTTGCCTTAAAGCCTATTTCGCGTTCGGCGAGCGCGGTGTCGGCATAACATTCGTCTATGTCGCCGGGTCTCCTTTCGACAATTTTATAAGGCAAATCCCTGCCAAGAACCGACGAGAAAGTCCCGATCATTTCGAGTACGCTGTAGCCTATTCCCGTTCCGAGATTATACACGACCATTCCGGGTTTTTTCTCGAGCTTTTTGAGGGCGAGAACGTGTCCCTCCGCCAGATCCGTAACGTGGATATAATCCCTCACGCCCGTGCCGTCTTTCGTGCCATAATCGTCGCCGAACACGCGCAAAAAGTCCAATTTTTCGGCGGCGACCTGCATCATATACGGCACGAGATTATTCGGTATTCCGTTCGGATTCTCTCCGATTAAGCCGCTCTTATGCGCGCCCACCGGATTGAAGTATCTCAAAACCGCTATGTTCATCGTATTATCGGCGGCGTGGACGTCCCTCAAAATTCCCTCTATCATAAGCTTAGTCGCGCCGTAAGGATTTGTCGCGGACAGCGGAAAATCCTCTCGGATAGGCACGCTCGCGGGTTTGCCGTAAACCGTCGCGGACGAGCTGAAAACAAAATCCCCGACGCCGTTTTCCGCCATAGCCTCGAGCAGATTTATCGTTCCGACGACGTTATTTCCGTAGTATTTAAGCGGAACCGCGACGGACTCTCCCACGGCTTTCAGACCCGCGAAGTGTATCACGGACTGCGGCTTTTCTCTTTTCACAATAGCGCCGAGCGTCTCCTTGTCCAGCAAATCCGCGTTGTAAAAGACGGGTTTTACGCCCGTTATTTCGCGGATCTTATCGACGACGCTCTCCTTGCTGTTGGAAAGGTTGTCGACAATGACGACCCCGTAACCGTTCTCAATCAGACTGACGGCGGTATGACTGCCTATGTAGCCCGTTCCGCCCGTTACTAAAATTTTCATAGCTTTTCCCTCCGAACCGAAACTTTTTTATTCAGAACTTGTATTTTCATTTTTTTGACGCGGCGCGCCCGTATTCAGGCGCTCCGAACCGCCGGATTGCGTTATTAAACGTTACGGCGTTAATTATCGGATATTACGGTTTCGCTATAACGTAACGTATTGACGAACGGCGGATTATAGCCTTACGGTGCGGCGTCTGATATAATATATATCATATCTTTAATACCGTCGAATTATTAAATCGCGGCGCCGCGTTACCGTATAATCGCAATATTCGGGATAAAACTTCTAAACGCGTTCTCCGCTGCGTCGTTTCAACCTTCTGAAAACGTCCTCCAACACTTTCCGCATTTTGTCGCCGTTCTTTTCCATGTCCGCAGTCAATTTGTACTGCGCGCGGGCTCGGGCGAGGTTATGCTCCGCGTATTCCGTCTTGAAATAGACGTCGCCGTCGAGATAGTCCGTCAAAAAACGCATTCCGCACTCGAAGGTCATAAGAGGCGGCGCGAACGCCGTAAGCTCCCTTTCCGCGTCGGTCATAAGCCGTCCGACCTCTCCTATGTAGCCCTCGGAATACGCCCGAAAAAGCGTGAAATCAAAATTGACCAAGTTCAAATCCCTTTCGTCCTCGCCGCCCGTATTGCAGCCCGAACGGACGGAATCGCCGAAATCGTATAAAAGCGAGCCGGGCATCACGGTATCCAAATCTATGACGGCGGCCGCCTTTCCCGTTTCGTCGTCTATCATAACGTTGTTGATCTTAGTGTCGTTATGCGCGACTCTCAACGGTATTTTTCTTTCTCTTAAAGGACGGGTTATTTTGTCCGTAATTCCGCGCCTCGCCAACGTAAATTCTATTTCGCGTTCCGCCGTCTTCGCGCGGTTCAAGCGGTCGGCTTTCAGCGCCCGCAAAAAATCCCCGCAACGCGACTCCGTATCGTGAAAACGCGGTATA
Organism: Clostridiales bacterium; assembly: GCA_031275485.1. GTDB lineage: Bacteria > Bacillota > Clostridia > Christensenellales > JAISNN01 > JAISNN01. The sequence goes on from JAISOS010000046.1 coordinate 2,107, forward strand.
GACTCGTATAATTTCGCGGCGTCGAAGCCGTCCAAAAGCCGCGCGAAGCCGCCGAACGCCCGCCCCGCCTCTCTCAGCAGTTCCGGACTTTCCGCCCTTTGAAAGGAGGTCGCGCCGTCGATAAACGCGAACGCTCTGAAATATTCGCCGTCCGCGCAAATATAAGACTTTTTGGTTTTCGTGTAAATCAGCCGAAGTACGCCGCGCTCGGGATCGATACCCGCCGTAGCCGCGCGTTCCGCCAAAAACTCCGTGATAAGCTCGAAGTTGCCCATAAGCTTCGGAATATCCTTGAAAACCGCGCCGTTAATCCTTTGAAGTATGTATTTTTTCCCGCCGTTAAAGGTCAGCAAAAACGTGTCGTTTATGTGTCCGCAGCCGTGCGGCGCATAAGCCGAAAAAACACCCTCGAAGCGAAATTCGTTCAGCGCCGTTTCGAGCCTTTCCGGGCTTATTTTATCTCTTTCGGTAGGCATAGATTCTTTCCTTTTTTATTAAACTTTTTGCGAAACTAAGAATAAAAACGCTTTTGCCGCAATTTGCGTTTCCGCAAATTAAAATTGCCTTATCTTGATTTTCTCTTTTCCGCGCTACGGACAAAGCTTTCCAAACCCGAAACGCCGCCCGTATTTGCCCGGTTTTTCGCTCGCGCAAACGATAATTTTTCTTTTGCGAAAACCGTTTATCCTCACGACTCAAGATCGTCGCGGCAAACGTCGATTATATAACGCTAATAATTATATAGTTACGTCGATATTATATACCCTTACGGAAAAAAAATCAAGAAAACCGATTGCTTTAATTTTATAAATTTGATATAATAAATAATATTAACGGAAATCGGGAATTTTTTTATGAATTTTTATTATCACATTCCCACTAAAATTATTTTTAAAAACGACGCTTTCGACGAAATCTCGAATTTTAAGCTGCCGGGCGGCAAAGCTCTGATCGTTACGGGCGGAAATTCCGTCAAAAAATACGGCTACCTCGAACGGCTGACCTCCGAATTAAAAAAGTGCCGGATTTCATACGTCGTCTACGACAAAATTACGCCGAACCCCCTGAAAGCCGGCGTACAGGAGGCGGCGGAGCTTGCCAAACTCGAAAAATGCGACTTTATAATAGGCTTGGGCGGCGGTAGCGTTATGGACAGCGCGAAGTGCATCGCCATGCTCTACAAGAACGGCGGCGATTTGTGGGATTACGTCTCGGGCGGCACGGGCAAAAGTCTTCCCGTAAGATACGGCGCGCTACCCGTCGTTTTGTTTTCGACGACGGCGGCGACGGGCACGGAGACGGACCCTTTCGCGGTGATAACCAAAGAGGTTACGAATGAAAAATTCGGTCTGGCGCACGATTGCCTATTTCCCGCGCTTAGCTTCGTAGACCCTAAGCTGACGCTCTCCGTCCCCGCCGAAACGACCGCCTTTCAAGGCTTTGACATACTTATGCACGCCGCCGAGGGCTACATAAACAAAACCGCGTCGCCGATAAGCGATATGTACGCTCTGAAAAGCGTCGCGCTCGTCGCCGAATACCTCCCAAAAGCGGTGGAAAATCCGGGTAGTCTCGACGCTCGCAAAAACCTTTGCTACGCGAATATACTCTCGGGCTTTGTGGAATGTCTTTCGGGTTGCACTTCGCAGCATGCCCTGGAACACGCATTAAGCGCGTATCATCAAAACCTGCCTCACGGAGCGGGTTTGGCGTTTCTTTGCGAGGATTATTTCAATTATTTCCTCAATTTCTGCCCCGACCGGCTGAAAGACCTGTCTGCGGCGGCGGGTTACTACGCGGGCGCGGACGGCTTTATAGAATTTTTGAACGATTTGAAAAAGAAGTGCTTTATAGCGAACGTCGATTATAAGCGTTACGGGCTGAACAAAAATATGATAATAAACTACACGAAAAACGCCATCGACGTTATGGGCGAATTGTTCAAATACGACAGAAAGCCGCTGGATTTCAAGGACGTTATGACTATATACAACCGCTGCTTTATAAAAGGGATTATAACTCCGCGCAATATGAGCGGCGAACAGATAAATTTCGACTTATAGGTTCGGTTTACGTATATCCGTGCATGTTAAAATCCGACCGTTCGCGTCCGCATATTTCGAAACGTAATTATGCGGACGCTTTATATTTTATGCTCAAAACGAAATAAAAACCGCCGCAATTTCTATCGCCGATAAGAACTAACGCCCCTCCGTATTTTGGCATACCGGACTTCGTTTTGCGCTTACGGTTCGCGTGTAAAAAAAATTTCCGAAATTTCTCCAAACTGTGTAACCTTTTTGCCGTTGCTTTGTATTATATTACGAAAGCCTTCGCAAGACGCGTATTACGAAGGTTTGAAAAACGGGAGCCGATTACAAACGGACGGTGCGGTTTATCTATTACAAAAAATATTTTGCCGCAGCGAATTGCCGGCTCTTAAAAAAGTGAAAAATATCGGAGTAACGAAATGAAAAAAACTATTAAACATATCGCCGTAACCTGCGCCGTGATTACGGGCGCGGCGACGGCGGTGTGCGGCGGAGTATTCGGCGAGGCGGCGGCATACGCGCAAAGCGGCGCGATTTCAAAGGCTCAGGCGGAGACGCTCGCCGGCGCATTCGCAAAGGAAAACGGTCTTATAGAGGAAAGCGTCGGCATTTTTATCCGCGACACGGAATACGACATGGAAATCGAGCTTTTCGACATCAAATCGTCGTATATCGTCTATGAAGTCGAGCTTTTGCGCGGCGACGGTAGCCGCGTATTTATCGACGTGAACGCCTCGACGGGCGCGTGCGCGCTGAGAAAAATCCGCCGCCCGTATTGAAGAAATATTACCGAATTAGGATGTGCCGACGCTATGCTGTAACAGTCGTGTTTTGCCCTTTTCGCGCCGGACCGCGTTATTTTCCATGGCGAGACGCCGCCGCGTTCCGTCGAAGCGCTTTGCCAAACGCGAAACCGCCCGAATCCGCCTTATTTCCGTAACGCTAACTATCCTCAACAGAAAAATTATATGAAAAAAAATTATGAAGAATAACGAGAGGGAAGAATTTTTTCTTCTATATTATAATCAGGTCAAAGCCTACGCTTACGCTATAACGCGCGAGTGGCACGCCGCAGAGGACATAGCAAGCGAAACGTTTTGCAAGTTTATGAGCTTAAAAATCGACGAAAGCAAAAGCGTGCGCTATTGGCTCCTAAAAGTTGCGAGAAACCTGATATATAACGAAAAACGGCGCGCGAAACGCCTCGTCCCAATCAAAGAGTGCGGCTTAGCCGCGCCGGACGGCGGGCAAATCGAAAAAATAATCGCGGACGAGTCCTACGCCGCTCTCTATAAGGCCCTCGGTCTGCTCGACGCGCGTCTGCGCGAAATAGTTACGCTGTTCTATTTCGAGGACATGTCAATCGCGGACATAGGCGAGCTTACCGGCAACTCCGAGGCGAACGTCAAGGTTATGCTCTTTCGCGGACGGCAAAAATTAAAAAAATTTTTGGAGGAATAATTTATGAATTTCAAATCCGCATTTGAAAAATTAAAAGCTGGCGAAGCGACGCCCGAGGAGGAGGCGTTTGTACTGTACGTAATCGAGGAAGGCGAACGTATTTCCTGCGCCCCGTTCGACGGAACCGGCGCTTTAAGCGCCGCGCGCGGCATTCCGGACATTGCGCGCGATACTTCGGACGCCGCATACGGCGGCAACAGCAGGGAATCCGGCAATTTAGATACCGCGCTTGATAATAAAAATATGAAACGGAACGCCCCGAGCACCGTGCGCGACGGCAAAAAAACGGAGGTCGGCAATACCGAAACGCCTAAACGAGAACCGAAAACCGACGTGTTCGACAGACTCAAAAACGCCAAAAACAATGCGCTCGATATACTCGGCTCCGCTCTCGTAAAAACCGGCAACAAAATCAGACCCGCCGAAATCGACGAAATTAAACGCGTAAAAAAACTCGTGTTCAAAAAAAACGCGCTCACCGCGCTCGCCGTCTCCGTCGCCGTGCTGACGGTAACACTCGGCGCGATTGCCGCATTCGTATTCGGAACGGCGTTTGCCGCAGCGAAAAACGACGCGATGTCCGAAAGCGAGGCGATTGCAACGGCAATCGTATATCTGCGCGAAAGCGGCGTAATCGACGCGGACGATTCGCCGCTCGTTTTCAACGCGGACAGGGAGCTTGAATTGGAATGGAATCTAAAAAATTCGTATTTCGAATACGAAATTGAATTCGAACCGATGAATTCACGCCGTATAACCGTCGTCGTCAACGCAACGACCGGCGGTTGCACCGCAAAAACCTACCCTTTGCTCGCCGACGACTAAACGCGGTTTTTTCTCAGCTTTCCTGTTTAATTCGAGCAGGGCTTTCCGGCTCCATTCGGGTTCCGCGTCCGCCAAGTAATCATAGACCGATTCTTCTATGTCCCGTAGCGTTATCGAGCCGTCCCTTAACAGCATAGCGTTATACTCGTTCGCCGTCGCGGCGGCAATAAGCGCGTCCCCGTAGTCTTTAAAGGCTTCGAGGGTCTCGAACCCGAACCCGTCTATCCCCCCGGTCCGCGTTGCCGAGACTCGACACAACCGCGTCTAGCAGGGTCAACAATGCTTATCGCCGTGTTATCCATTGCGCGCCCTCCTTAGTTTTTAATTTAAAAAAAGAGCGGCTACGTCCTCTCTTTTTTTTGTTTATTTTTCAGCTATTTTACGGCTCTTGTTCCAAACAAATAACCTATGATAGTCGTAACTGCGGCTTGAACGAAGGTTATAATCCCTGATAAAAGTTGCATCTCGGGATAATTCCGGCTGTGAAAAACCGAGCTTATTATAACAGTCATTATTAGTAAAGCACATAGCGTAAAGAACATTATTAACGCAACATGCCGCTCTTTATCATGCGAATCTTTGTCGATAAACGATTTTACGACATCTACCTTTTGATCCGACGTCAAACGCGAAGACGAATCTTTTGCAGTCCAACGTGGAATATCCTTCTCTGCGTCTACATTTTTAATATTTTCCGGAATTTTCAATTCTTCGTTAAGCACACGGATTCTCCTTGAAGTATCGTATTATATACTCGTTAGGTATCGTATTTAACCCCTCTTTGAAAGCTCTGTCCCACGGGCTGTCCTCAATATGAGTCAGCCCGACCAATAATTGCGCCGATAAATGCTTATACCGATTCCACGTTTTTTTTAGCGACGCAAAAAAGTGTTCAAGCTCGAGGCAGTCCTTGTCGGGGAAGTATGCGATGCCTTTTGCGTCGGCGGCGTATTTGTTTATTTTTTCTGTGCCAAAACTCTTAAACTCGTAATATACAGATTCTACGACAGGTCCATACTGCCATACCAAAAAAGGTTCTTCAAACAATTTTTCATTGTATTCCGCGCCGTATTTGCCATAAACAAAAAATAACATTTTTTGCAGCTTCATGGGTGTCAGCGGAATGCTTTCTTTGATTGCCATTTTGATTAACTCATTGCTTATTGCCATAGGAGACAACATATTAATTTCCTCCCTTATATTATACTCCGAAAAACACACTCTGTGATACAAACCGACACTGCCCGATAAACGGTATAAGCCGAATTACGCGTTTTGTCTATAGCCTGTGAAAAAATTTTCAACGATCATTGATTTGACGGATAACCGATAAAATCCCGATAAAGATCCCTATCGTTTATCGCATATTATTCATTTAAAACCTTTTTATTTCAGAATATACTTCATTCAAATTATTTTTTGATTCCTTATTCCAAATATATATTAGCTTTTGTATTTGGTAATAATGCTTTTAAGCTGTTCATATATACTTGCTTTTGAACAGATGAAAAACGTTGCGAAATAGTTAATTCAATCATTTTAACAAAGCTACCTTGGCGTTAATTAATTGAAATTTCCCACCATTATCACATGCCAACATAGGAAAAACTATAATATCGGCGTTAATTTTTCCCGATTAGAAACCAAATCTTCTTTAACGGCTAAACGCCCGAACGGCTATTTCGTTACGGTCTTTTAGTTCGTCAAATCTGCTAATAAGGGGACGAAGTGTAAAATTATTATGAACGGGCAACAAAAAAAGCCGCCCCTACGGTTTCCCGTAAGGATGGCTTATGATTAAAAGCGCGTCGTTCTATATCCCGTGAGCTTTTACTTCGGGCGGTGCGTCAAGCTGTTCGGCAAACTCAATCCCCGATAAAGATAAAATCTGATTTCATTATCCGCAAGCGTCGCGCACTCGATTAGGTTTCGGAATAGGTCGCCGTCAAATTTATCGAGGACGTCGCCCGTGAGAACCCGCCCTGTTTCGGTCAAACGAAACTCCGCGAGTTTCATTTTCCGTTCCTTCCTTAGTTGTCCATTGTTTTTTTCGCGCGCTTCAAACTTAAAACATCGGGCTTAAAACTCTTGCCCATTACCATATCGCCCGTATAGGCGATGTTTTTCAGAATGCCCGCCACGGTGTCGGGTTGCCACGCGCCCTTATTTTTTGGCGTCGGTATAGACCTCCGCCTCTAAACCGTGGGTCATGCAATCCATTGAACTGCCGCTTAAAAATTCTTTATAAATCCGTTACGCAATCAGTGCCTCGTTCGGCTTGATTATAATGTTTTTGTCTTTATCCCGCGCGTAGCCGAGCGTCGCGTCCGTCCTCAAAAT
>JAISOS010000047.1 GCA_031275485.1 Clostridiales bacterium
CGTAGCCGTCGATTACGGTTACGGAGTCGGGAATTTCGTAATCTCCGTCGAGACCCGCAGGGTAGACGAGCAAGGCGGTCGCGTCTTTGTTAAACAACGCGCCGTCTATCGAACGGTAAACCGCGTTGTCTTCGGAAACGGTTATCGCGGTAAGATTCGGGCAAGAGCGGAACGCGTGATTGCCGATAGTCATTACGGAATCGGGAATTATAACGCTTCCGATAGAGCCGTTCTCGAACGCGTAATCGCCGATTGCCGCGACGGGCAGTCCGTCGTGCGTTCCGGGGATAATTATGTCGGCGGCGGTTACGCTCCCTATGCCCGTAAGAGCATAGACGTTTCGGACTCCGTCGAGGGCGTACTCGAAACCGGCGGTAGCCCATTTCGCGTAGACCGTAACGCTTTTCGCGATATTTTCAAAGCCCGTGAATTCAGCCGAATAATCCGCGTCAAGATACCAGCCGTCGAACTCGAAACCCTCTTTCTCGGGATTCGGAGGAAGCTCCGCGCCGTCTTTGACTTCGACCGTCGCCACCGTTTCGTTATCCGATACGAACGTTACGGTTACGGGCAGTTTGACCATGCTCACGCGCACGAAAACGGCCGCGATGACGGCGGCAAGCAAAACACAGATAAGAACGATAAATGTGCGTCTTTTCATAAAAACCAATCTCCAAAAATTTTATTGAGCAGTATATTTATATTATATCAAATATTACTGTAAAAAACAAGGATTTTTTTAGTATTTTATAAAAACCCTTAATTATTTTTTATAACCTTTACGAATTGGAAATCGGGTTAAGATAAGCGTCGTATTTTTGCCGTAAAGTATGAAAAAGGCTCTTTTATTCATATAAATAAATACGAAAAACGGTTTTTTGCCGCATACGGCGGCAAAGGCGGCGTTAATCTTTTTCAATGCCAGCTTATATCGGTCGTATATCCCGCGATATGCCGAACATAAACGTAATGCTCTCGGCGACGGAAAAAGAAACGGCGTTTTTGTTGAAAAAAGTTTTTTTGTGGATAAACATACGGTTTTGTGGATAACCCTGTGGATTTCTTGGGACTAAAAACCACTTATAAACATTGTCTTTAAAAAAAGACAAAATCCGTCTTTTTTCGTGATTTTTTATAGATAAAATTCGCCTTTTTGCGAGTTTATCGGTTGAGAAAAATAATGTATTTTGACGAATAAAAATTTTTTTTTTATATTTTTTTATTTTTTTGCTTGAAAAGGGTTGAAAGTGGTTAAAATTTATGATACAATATTGACGTAATAAAACAACCGTATGAAAGCGGCGTTTTATTGTCATAATGATAAAGAGCCTTGTAGGAATTAACCGCTTTACCGGCGCGGCGAAACTACCGCGCGGAAATAAAATTTTAAGGAAAAAATAAAATGAGCTTTTTCGGAAATTACCGCCTTGTTTTGGACGACAAGGGAAGAATGAGAATACCGGCTAAGTACCGCGAAGAGCTTGGCGCGGGCTTCGCTTTGACTTTCGGTCCGAAGGAGTCGGTTTATATTCTTTCCGCGGCAAAGGCGAAGGAGCATCAGGACGACCTTATAGCCATAGCCGAATGTCTCGACCTAACTCAAGCGGACGAGCAGGACGCGCTGCGCGCCGTCGCCGAATCGCTGTATTTTCCGGAGGTTGACGAGCAGGGCAGATTTGTATTGAGAGAAGAATACAAAAACTTCGCGAAAATCAAAAAGGAAATAGTCGTATCCGGCGCGGTGGACAAGCTGACGCTTTCGGGCGCGGAGAGCTACGACGCGCAATTCGCTAAACGCGATTACGATTCGGTTATGAAGAAGCTGCGCGAATTAAAGCTGAAAATAGCGGCGGATAAAGCGGGCGGGCATAAGACGGGCACGCCGCCGAATGAAGCGGGAGCGGAGAATACCGCAAGCACGGAGAAGAGTATTACAAAAACGGACGGCGCTACGGATAAGGAAAACGCCGTGAATAATGCGGGCGAATAATGCGGGCGGGTACGGGACGCGTTTCGGAACGGACTTTCACAAAACGCCGCGGGGCTACCGGGCATTACTGATAAGTAAATCTATTATGGAATACAAGCATATTCCCGTTATGCTGAAAGAGTGCATAGACGGTTTGAACATAAAACCCGGCGGAATTTATTTTGACGGGACGCTGGGGGGCGGCGGACACAGCCTCGCGATACTCGAAAGACTGGACGGCGGCGGGCGGTTGATAGCCGTAGACCGCGACGGCGACGCGCTTACGGCGGCGGGGGAGCGTCTCAAAGCGCAAGCCGAAAGAATCGACTTTATACGCGACGATTTCAAGAATGCGGAGACGCATCTTGACGGATTAAAAATTGACAAATTAGACGGCGTATTGCTTGACCTCGGCGTGTCGTCTTATCAGATAGATACCGCCGAGAGGGGCTTCTCGTATAAGCTTGATTGTCCGCTGGATATGAGAATGGACAGAACGCGGCGCCTGACGGCTTTCAACGTCGTAAACGAATATCCAGAGAGCGAATTAATAAAAATCTTTTTCAATTACGGCGAGGAGCGGTTCTCGAAAAGGATAGCGGGGGCGATAGCGGAGGCGCGGCAAAAACGCTCGATACGGACGACGGGTGAACTTGCCGAAATAATAAAGAACGCGGTTCCCGCGAAATTCAGATACGCGGACGGAAATCCTTGCAAAAGAGTGTTTCAAAGCGTGAGATTAGAGGTTAACTCGGAGCTTGACGGACTTTACGAAAGCGTAATAAGTTTGGCTATGCGGCTGAAGCCGGGCGGCAGAATCGCCGTAATATCCTTCCATTCGTTGGAGGACAGACAGATAAAGCGGGCGTTTAAATTTATAGAGAGCGATTGCGTGTGCGAAAAAGGCGCGCCCGTCTGCAATTGCGGTAAGGCGAGCGAGGGACGTATCGTCACGAAAAAACCGCTGACGGCGGACGCGGATGAATTGAAGAGAAATCCGCGCGCGGAGAGCGCGAAGCTGAGAATATTAGAAAGAAAATAAAAGGAAAAAACAGTTGAATCCATATTGAAATTAAATATTAAAATTCAACCGAATTCCGATAATATATGAAAACAAGTTTACGGGGGACCGTTATGGAATACTTTAGGAGCGCGTTCGGAGACAGGGAAAGCGGATATAAATCCGCCGTCGGACAGGACGTCAAAATCAAATCGCACACAACGCTCGCGGGCAATGCGGCCGTAAAGGCTTTTTCCGTCGGAGACGCTTCGGAAACCGCGGGTAATACCTCGGTGAAGGCGTATGCCGGCGGGTATGCTTCCGACCTCGGGTGCGGCGGCGTAAACGGCGAGGGCGCGGCGGCAACCGTAACCGCGAACGTAAACGGCGGAGAAACGACGGAATATACGCCGTCCGAATTCGAGGAGCGGCGCATAAGGCGGGAGCAGAGCATGAAAATTCTCTACCGCGCCGCCGTCGGCGCGCCCGTTCAGAGTGCGGAAGCTAATCCGTTTGCCCAAAATTCGGCGGTTGATATGTCCGCGCAAAATTCGGCGGCGGATCGAAATTCGGTAGTTAGCGCGTTCGTTCGGAGCGGGGCGGTTAATTCGTTTGCTCAAAATTCGGCCGTAGCTCGAAATACGCCGCTTAATACGGCGATAATTCAAAATACATACGTTCGGAATGTCGGTGCGGTTGACGCGTCGATTAAAAATCCGTTCGCTCAAGGCGGGACGGGAAGCGGTTGCGATGCGACCGGCGGCAGCGAAAACTCTAACGGTAACGCCGTTTTTTTGACGCAAACGGATACGGGCGCGAAAAACGCGCGCGAAGCTTTTGTGCCGAAAGGGCAAAAGATCGAAAATTATGTCGATTACGAGATAAAAAGGCGGGGTTTGGATACGACGGCGCAAAACGCGTATGTATCTATGACCGCCGCGCGGGGCGCGTATGACGGTAGCCGGCGGGGATATACGGATATGCGCAAAACGTTGTACGAACCGCGCGAACCGCAACCGCGCAACGGCGGGTGCGGGGCGGACTTAAATAGGCGGTCGTTATACGGCGGTACCGGCGCGCGTTTGGGCGCGGCAAGCGGCGGCGCGTATACGCGAGCCGGCTATGACGCGGAGATTGAAACCGCTCCGCTTTCGGATTTCGACGGAAGGCGCGAATCGGACAAAGTCGCGCGCGGCGGCGTGAACGGCGGACGGATTTTGCCGAAAAGCTATGAGGACAAGGTCGCGTATATTTCGGAAACGATTAAACGCAATAAAAATTTGAGAATACTCGAGCCCGACGAGGAATTATCCGGCGCTATGCCGGATAATACATACGGTGGCGGCGGCGCTTTCACCGCGAACGCGCGTGAGGGCGTTTGGAGATTGGCGGAAGCTGTGGAAGCGGACGGCGGCAAGGTGAGCGTCGTCAAACCGCGCGAGATAAGACCGGGCAGGATTGCGGACGCGCGCCGCGGCGGTTTTGCCGAAGCGGACTGCGAATTCGGCGCGGGCCGAGAGGAGAATACGTCCGAATTAAAAAAGCCGTTTTTGCCTTTGTTCAAGAGAAAAGTGAAAATAAAACACGAAACGGCGGGACTGACCGGCTTAGGCAAATTTGTGGTCGGCGTTTATATAGTTCTCGCCGCCGCGCTCGCAATATTTATCATGTCAAACCAAAACGCGGCAAGCGGAATGCTTCCGGAGGACGCCGCGTCACCCGTGCAAATCGAGAAAGTAATAGATTAATTTTTTTAGAGATTACGGCGGGGGCGCCCTTTTGTTCACAAAAGGGCGCCCCCGCGCCTTTTTCCGAAAAACTTCGGCGGTTTTATGCGGGTAAGCTATGAATTGAGCGTTTTGAGAAACATAATTTTACGCATGGTACGGGAAATTAAAAAAGTCGCTTCGAATGCGGGAAATTACGCGGGGGAAGCATCATTTAAAAAACTTCAATTCCAAAAAACTTTAACGCTTTTATTACGACGGTTATTTTTAAAACCTTTACGGCGCGACGGAGACGAAGCTCCGTATTTTTTTAAATTCAAAAAGTTCTGTCGGTTTCGCGGCTTACAGCTTGCCGGGACAGGCTGATAACTTCATTTTACGCGCGGCAGAATCAAAATCCTTAAAAGACGCGGTGAAATAAAACGAAAAGATCCTTATGAAAGGAGCTTTGATAAAAAGCCTTAACACAGCGCTTTGTATAAGGTTTTTTGAAAAAAAAGACGCGGGGGAAATCTTTTGTTCATAAAAAGTTTCCCACCGCGTAATTTTAAAAAATAAAAATAATCAGCGCAAATTATATTTTTTGGTTTTTCTGTAAGCGTCGTAAATTACCGCGCTGAGAGGTATATTGGAAAGGAATATCGCGGGCGTGAGGATTGTAGCCGGCCAGGTCGGATTGTCCGCGTTTGCCGCGTTCAGGAAACTAAACGCGATTACCGCCGTCAAAATCAACAGCGCCGCCGCCGCTATCGCGCCGCTTTTTAGGGCGCGTTTAAGGTCGAAATTATCCTTCACGCGGTTGTTAGGCTTCGCGGCGTATAACGCGAGGAAAAACAGCGGAACGGCCGACGGAATAAACAGCAGCGCTAAAAACGCGGGCACGGTAAATTGAAAAAGGTTATTGAAAGCGAGACCCGCGACAACCAATTCCGCAAGCCACACGCCCCATGCGGAGATGTACGTGTGAGCGTTGATTTTTCTGTTAAAAATATAGTTCTTCGCAAAAAACTCGGAGGTGTTCGCTTTATTGTACGACCTAATCTCGTAGCCTTCGTTAGTGAGCTTGTTTTTGACGTCGTTGAAATTCGCGGGGCGGTTATCGGCGGCGTTTTCGCCTCCGTCCGCGGGCGGTTGCTCGGTAGATTCCTCTCCGTCGGCGCGTTTGACGAGAATTTCCTCGTTGAATACGTTCTTATAGTTCACGCCGTTCCGGTCGCCGTCCGCGTCGTATTTTTCAAACCTTTGGAATTTCAGCCCGCTGTCGTCGAGAAAGTCCGCGCCGTCGAAAGTGCGGATGCGGTCCGCCGATTTTTGAGGAATGCCTCCGTCTTTAAAAAGGATGTTGATTGCGGACGCTCTTTCGGCGCTATAAGTCGCAGGCGGTTGCGCGTCGTTCCTTTGAACGGGCGCGGCGCGCTCGGGAATTCTTTCCGGAGACTTATCGAGCGGAAGATTTCCGGCGTTATAAGCCGCCGGCGGTTGCGCGTCGTTCCTTTGAGCGGACGCGGCGCGCTCCGCGCCCGCATCCGCGAGCTTATCGGAAGAATTTACGGTCTGATATTTTCCGATGCCGAGAATTTCCGCCGCGCGCTCTTTATTTTCGTTTTCGGAATCGCCGCTTGACCCGGCGGCGGGAGTGTATGCCGCGAGAAAGTCGGGCGCGTTTTTGTCCGCGTCGCGGACGGGCTCGTCGGGAATGCGGATCGGTTCGGCGGGATCCTTTACCACGCTGGAATAGGGAATGGACGGCGCGAAAATATTGTCGTAGAGCTTATTCGCGTCGTTTTCCTTGCGCGCCAACGTGTTCCTGTAATCTCTGTAATATTCCTCGCGCTGAATTTCCGATAGCCTCCGCTGTTCGCCGAAGCCGAAAGTTTCCGCGTCGTAAAACTGCGCGGCGCTTGCGCGGTAGGAACGGAGCGAACCGTCCGCGCCGTCGGATTTGTTTTTTTCGGAGAGACCGCGCCGTGTGTCCGCCGATTCGGCGGCGCTTTCGGTTGCGGTTTTTTCCAAGCCGCCGTCCGGCGTCCGATAAACCGAATCGTTCCGGCTTACGGCGTTTGTTTCGGCGGTATCGAGAGGCCGTTCGTAGACCGAACCGTCCTTGCCTGAGGATTTTCCGAAATCTTCAGGCAGTTCGTAAACCGCGAAACTCCGCGCGCTTTCGGATTTTAAAACGTCGGCGACCGCGTTGTCGAATATGCTTGTCTGAATAGGCTTTGCCTTTTCGGTAACGACCGTCCGCGGTGGAGAATAGTCGGCGATAGAATCCGCGGCGCTTGAAGTTGCGGAATTATGCTCGTCGAAATCGGAATCCGCAACGCTTGCGGCTTCCGAATTACGCGATAAATTATACGGATTAGAATTTGCAACGTTCGAATAATATGCCGAATTTTGCGGGCCGGCGTCCGAATTACGCGCGCCGTTTTCCTTCGCGTTTTCTCGCGTTTTCGGGTATGCTTTTTCCGCGTAAACGCCGCCGCCGTTTGTTTTGTAGATTTTACCGTCGGACGGGGCGTTTTCCGCATAAGCTACGTCCGCCTCCGCGCCCAAATCGTCTTTGTCGAAGCCGTCGTATTCTCTTTCCGTAGCCTGTTCGGTTACGTTCGCGCCGAATGTCCGTTCCGCGTCCGCGCCGTAGAGGAGCTTGTCGAGCAACGCGCGCGAATATTCGTATTCGAGCTTATTTTTATCCAAAAAATCTCTGCCTTTTTCGGTCAGAGAATAGTAGCGGCGTCTGCCGCCGCCCGACGCCTCGCCCCAAAAAGCCTTAATAAAGCCATTCTTTGCAAGCCGCTTCAGACAGCCGTACAGCGTCGCCTGTTTTATACTGTAACCGCCTTGGCTTTTTCGGGCTATTTCTCGCAAAATGTCATAGCCGTAGCGGTCTTCCTCATAAAGCGAACGGAGTATGACGGCGGTAACGTTGCTTCTGAAGAACTCACTGTGTATCGAATCCATAAAAAGGTACGCTCCTAAAAAGTATAAAGTATTTGGAATTAAAAAACCGCCGCGCAATGCGACCGAATGCGCCGGACTTGTCTTTTATGCCGACAAAACCATGCGCGGTTCTCACCCGTTTCAGCCGGTCAACCGCTAAAAACCGCGTTTTGTTGCGACACAAAATCGGGCGTTTTTTACGCCGGTCGATTTAAGCGGTGTTACCTTAATAGCAAATTGGTAAAATTGTTTGAAATTAAAGCGGTGAATACGGGTTCCGATTGCGCCGCATTTCAATAATAATAAAATTCTACTATAATCCGCCGAAAAAGTCAATAGATAATACTAAGTATCGCGAAGTATTCTTGAAAATAATGCGATTCGGAGTAATATATTCGAGAAATTTGTCGAATAATTTTGAGATTAATGCGGGAAAAGCATTTTATATGGCTTACGCGGGTCGGGCGGCGGAGGGATTTTTAAAATTACGCTTGGAAAATAAAAGATTTTTTTCCCGCGCCTCTTTCTCGAAAGCCCCGACGTTTTTTATATTGCTACGGCGTTAAAAGGCGGGCATTCTCGTCAAATTCAAAGCAAGCCCCCAATTTTTTAAATTACGCGCCGTGTAATTAAAAGGTTTAAGTCGGTATAGGTATATAAGAAGGAGCGTAACGCCGAAAAGCGGCATAGAAATAATACGAAAAAAACGCTGAAAGACGATATAAAAATAACGCAAAAATATACGACCGCTGCGAATTGAAAAATTGCGCGGACAGAACGTCGCTTCTTTTTCGCCATAAGCCGCGAAAAGAAGCGTTTTTATACCGCTCAAATGAAAAAAAACTTTAACGGTCCTACGGTAAGAAAAATTCAACGGTTATCTTTGGCGCAATTATATTAGCAACGACTATTATGATAAGACCTATTGGGAAATTAGGCATACGGCGTTTACTGCTGCTAACCCGCGGATAAAGCGAAACGCAGATCGAAGCGTTATCGTAATTTCCAGTCGTTCCGCATTCTATGCCGCGCGTCGTTTCATATTGTCGTTTATCAATATATCGCTTAATTTATTTGTCGAAAGTCGTTTACGCGGTATTATTTTAAAATATAATCCAATATAAGGGCAGAAATTTTCCGAAAACTATTGACAAACGTTTTTTAATGAGTATAATATACACATAAATTTTATTAAGAGA
>JAISOS010000076.1 GCA_031275485.1 Clostridiales bacterium
TTACTTTTTTTAAAAAAGGTAGAAAAAAGTTTAAAAAAACAGTTGACAGAGGGTGAGGGAATGTGATAAGATAATGAGGCTGTCGCGGGGGTAGAAATTTTCCCTGCGGTGGCGCGGACCTTGAAAAGAGAACAAAAAAGGTAAAAGAAAAACAAAAAAGTACCCTTGTCGAGAAATTTCGATGAGAAAAAAGAAATTCAGCATTTTATATAACGCTAAGCGTGAATAAGATGTCTAAAAGCTAAGAATTAACTTAAGAGTTTGATTCTGGCTCAGGACGAACGCTGGCGGCATGCCTTACACATGCAAGTCGAACGGAAGTAGAAATACTTTAGTGGCGAACGGGTGAGTAACACGTGAGCAACCTACCTTTTACAGGGGGATAACACATAGAAATGTGTGCTAATACCGCATAAGACCACGTTTCCGAATGGGAGCGAGGCAAAAGGAGAGATCCGGTAGAAGATGGGCTCGCGGCCTATTAGTTAGTTGGCGGGATAAAGGCCCACCAAGACGTCGATGGGTAACCGACCTGAGAGGGTGAACGGTCACACTGGAACTGAGATACGGTCCAGACTCCTACGGGAGGCAGCAGTGGGGAATATTGGGCAATGGAGGGAACTCTTACCCAGCAATGCCGCGTGAGTGAAGAAGGTCTTCGGATTGTAAAGCTCTTTGATTGGTGAAGAAAGAAATGACGGTAGCCAAGGAACAAGCTCCGGCTAACTACGTGCCAGCAGCCGCGGTAATACGTAGGGAGCAAGCGTTGTCCGGAATGACTGGGCGTAAAGGGTGTGTAGGCGGCAAGACAAGTTAGAAGTGAAATTCCCAGAGCTTAACTCGGGAGCTGCTTCTAAAACTGTAGAGCTTGAGTACGGTAGAGGTAAATGGAATTCCTAGTGTAGCGGTGGAATGCGTAGATATTAGGAGGAACACCAGAGGCGAAGGCGATTTACTGGACCGCAACTGACGCTGAGGCACGAAAGTGCGGGGAGCAAACAGGATTAGATACCCTGGTAGTCCGCACCGTAAACGATGGATACTGGCTGTAGGAGGTATCGACTCCTTCTGCGGCGAAGCAAACGCGATAAGTATCCCGCCTGGGGAGTACGGCCGCAAGGTTGAAACTCAAAGAAATTGACGGGGACCCGCACAAGCAGCGGAGCGTGTTGTTTAATTCGAAGATACTCGAAGAACCTTACCAAGACTTGACATCGTATGACCGTCGTAGAAATATGATTTTCCTCAGCGATGAGGACATATAGACAGGTGGTGCATGGTTGTCGTCAGCTCGTGTCGTGAGATGTTGGGTTAAGTCCCGCAACGAGCGCAACCCTCATAATTAGTTGCCAATATTAAGTTAGGAACTCTGATTAGACTGCCGTGGATATAACACGGAGGAAGGCGGGGATGACGTCAAATCATCATGCCCCTTACGTCTTGGGCTACAAACGCGCTACAATGGCTGTTACAAAGAGCGGCGAAGCAGAAATGCGGAGCAAATCTCAAAAAAGCAGTCTCAGTTCAGATTGTGGGCTGCAACCCGCCCACATGAAGATGGAGTTGCTAGTAATCCCGAATCAGCATGTCGGGGTGAATGCGTTCCCGGGTCTTGTACACACCGCCCGTCACGCCATGGGAGTTGGTAGTACCCAAAGTCGGTGAGCTAACCGTTAAGGAGGCAGCCGCCTAAGGTAAGACCAATGACTGGGGTGAAGTCGTAACAAGGTAGCCGTACCGGAAGGTGCGGCTGGATCACCTCCTTTTAAGGAGCAGGTAAGCCCTGCGAATTAAGTCGGTATGCCGAAAGTTAAGCCGAAAGGCAAAGGTCGGCGTACACTCGAAAACCCGAAGAGTATAACGGGAGCGGCAAAGACGCGCGAAGCGAGCCGGATAAAAACGCGGCGCGGCATTTTCGGAGCTTTATGCCGTTTATGCTTTTACCTTTTTTCTCCCTTTTTTATTCCGGAAAGAATCAAGGACGGCGAGTTTGCCGTCCTTATTTTTTTGTGTTTTTTATTTAAAAACGCATATGTTTAGGCATTGTTTTTCAGAGGTTCCCACCGAAAAGACGCATGCTTTTCCAGTATTATTTTTATCGAGAAGACGAAACGCGGTAAGACCGTTTTTAATATATGTTCCGCGTTGAAAAAACAAGGTAGACTGCGTTTATTAAGAAAACGGGATGCGGCAAGGCTGTTTTTTTGCGTTTTCACCGAAAAACGCGTGTAGATTCGGCGTTGCTTTTTCGCCGCTTTCGGCGTTACGCGTTAGAAGCCGCGTTCGCGTCGTCCGCCGCCGGTTTGTCCTTTATGAAAAAGAAAAATACGATAGAGACCATAAGCGCGGCGAGACAATAAGGAAACAGAATAAAGCGTCCTACAGAATCCTGCAACGCGCCGCTGGCGATCGGCGTAATCACCATAGCCACGGTCGAGACGGTGTTGAAAATGCCCGTCGCTCTTCCGATTTTGCCAGGGTCGGAAAGCTCAAGCATATACGGATAGAGGTTGACGATGACGACGGAATATCCGGCGCCCGCGATTATGAAACAGGCGAACATAAGCGGCGTAAGTCCGTTCTGCGTCGCCGCAAGCGTGAACGCGACGAGCATTATATTCATGCCTATGACGAGTATGTGTCGCTTTTGAAGCTTTTTCGACAGCTTGCTCACCGGAACCGCTACGGCGCATGCCGAAGCCATGCATAGCAACTGCGGGATCGTGAAGCCGCCCTTAGACAGATTCAAAACGTCGGTCGCGTATACGGAAAGAGAGGAAATAAGACCGTTATAGGAAATGTAAAAAAAGAAAATCGCCGCTAAAAAAAAGAATTTATTGCGTTTTACGTTCGCACGGTCGGCGTCGAAATCGAAAGGCTCGGTCTTCCGGAGCCGGCTTTTTTTCATCCTCCGGGAGCGCGTCGAAGTCGCGCCTCAACTTGTTTTCTCTGACCTTGGCGGCGAATACCGCGATAAGTACGGCGATAAGCGCGGAGTCGATGTAGAATATGTATTGAAAGCCCAATATTTTTAATTCGCAAAGCGCGACGCCTATGACCGTCGCGACGATAGCCGCAATCTGAGCGACGGCGTTCGCGCTCCGTCTTTTGGACATCGGCGTAATATCGGGAAGCAACGCCAGCCCGGCAGGACGCGACATAGAGTTAAACGACAGCGTTACCGACAAAAGAACGATGAAAAGCCAGCGAACCGAAAGACCCAGCGTCAAACCCGCGAATATCCACACGATAATTGTCGCGGACGAGAAAAACAGAATGAACGGCGTGCGCTTGCCGAACCGGTTGCGGCTTTTGTCGGAGAGCGCGCCGAAAAGCGGAAATAAAAAAAGCGCGAGAATGTTGTCGATAGCCATAATGACGCCCTTTACGAGGTCGTTGTATCCCAAGCCGCCCTCGGCGACGGGCGCGGTGGCGATAATGGGCATGAGCGAATCGAACACGGTATTAAAAATCGACATCCACGCGAACGGAAGCGAGAGAAGCAAGGCCTGTTTGACAAACGCTTTATTTTGAGTATTTCGAGCCATATAAAACCCTCTTTGATATATTATAACACATAAATCCGCGCAATGGAATAAAAAGTTATCGATATCGGGAGAAATTTTGTTAAGATTGCGTTAAAATTTCGTTTAGAAAAGACATAAAACGCGCGAATGGGGAATTCGGCGCGGAAATTACGTTAAAATTTTGTTTTGGAAAGACGGGAATCGGAGAGGGGAACGCCGCGCACGGCGGCGATATGAAAGGGAAAATTCTTTTTTAAACCGTCGCAGTTATTCATATAAAATTAACTTACTTAAATTAACATTATAAACGTCATCCATACGTCTTTGAAAGGTCGTATTCTTGTGGATAAACGTGACGATAAAATTCGACGCGGAAAGATAAAAAATCAAAAAAAATTAGAAAACGCGCGGAAAATCACTTGACATAGACGACGACGACGACGACGTATAATTGAAACGTTCAATTATTCGGGCAACGGTTGTGAATAACGGCGATTGCGTTTTTGCGCGTAATCCGAGAAAGAGGTATTAAATCTCCGCGCCGCCCCTTAAACAAGACGGCGTTTTAAGTCGGGCGGCGTCTGATTTGGGAACGGGTATAATCGAAAAAATAAATGTAAATAAGGTTTGTTAAAAAATAAAAACACATTATAAAAACGCGCGTTATTCATATAAAATTAATTTATACGAATTAGCGATAGCGATATTAGGTATCGGGAAAAAAACGAACGCCGTTCTTAAAAAAAAGCAAGCGTTATGAGCATAAAATAAGCTTTTGGAGGGTAAGAGGTTAAAATGCTTTCGTTAAAAAATATCACAAAGGATTATCTTGCCGGAGAGAATACGGTTAGAGCGCTCCGGAACGTCTCCGTCGATTTCGGGGACAGCGGCTTTGTCGCCGTACTCGGCGCGTCGGGCTGCGGAAAAACAACGTTGCTGAACATAATAGGCGGTCTGGACAGGTACACAAGCGGAGACCTTCTCATCAACGGCAGGTCTACGAAGGATTTTGCCGATAGCGACTGGGACGCGTACAGGAATAACACGGTAGGTTTCGTGTTTCAAAGTTACAATCTCATTCCGCATTTGACAGTTCTCAATAACGTGGAAATCGCGCTCACGCTCTCCGGCGTGGGTTCGGCGGAGAGGAAACGCCGCGCCGCCGAGGGGCTTAGAAGCGTAGGTCTCGGCGATCAGCTTAATAAAAGACCGAATCAACTGTCGGGCGGACAAATGCAGAGGGTGGCGATAGCGAGGGCTCTCGTCAACAATCCGAAAATACTGTTGGCGGACGAGCCGACGGGCGCGCTTGACAGCGGTACGAGTGCGCAGATAATGGACATTTTGAAAGAAATCAGTCGCGACAGGCTGGTTATAATGGTTACGCACAACGAGGAGGTCGCCGAAAAATATGCGACGCGAATCATCTCCTTGAAGGACGGAGAGATAACCGCCGACAATAGAACTGAAAAAAGCGGGGCGGCGTCCGAACCGCGCGGCGGGAAGTATACGGGCGGGAGCAACACGTCTATGTCTTTTTTGACAGCCGTAAAGCTCAGCTTTAACAACCTCGGAACAAAAAAACTGCGCACGGCGCTCGTATCTGTCGCGGGAAGTATCGGCATAATCGGCATCGCGCTCGTGCTGGCGATAACGAGCGGAATGGGGACGTTTATAGACGATACGCAACGCGACGCGCTTGCGGGTTATCCGATAACGATAAGCTCGGGCGAGGTCGCTTTGACGATTCAGACGGGCGGCGGTATGATGTCAGGGCTTACGGGCGGAACGGATGGCTCCGGCGACAAGATACATACCGAATATCCGAACGGCGACGCGCACGTAAACGTCATAGACGAAAACTTCGTAGACTATGTAAATAGGCTCGATTCGAATCTGTATAGCTCGATTTCTTATTCCTACGGCATGAAACTGAACGTCTTGTACGAGAAAAGTAACGGGGAGTATAAGTTGATGCCGACGGCGGGCATCATAGGAGGTATGATGGGATTCGCCGCCGCGCCGTCGTTTTACGAGTTGCCAAAAGACAGGGATTTCGCTTTAAGCCAGTGCGAGCCGGTGGGCGAGAGCGGTCGTTTTCCCGAAAACGCTTCGGAAGTCGTTTTGATACTCGGCGAGAATAACGGTATATCCAAAGAAACTCTCGAAAACTTAGGCTTCGACGTTAAGAAAGAGTACGTTCCCGAAGATTTTTTGGGACGGGAATACCGCGTGATAAACAACGATTTGTTTTATAAGGACGACGGCGTGGGGATATTCATGAAAGCGTCGGAGGCGGATTACGCGGATATTTATGCGGAGTCGGAGCTGAAATTGACGGTCGTCGGCGTGTACCGGCTGAACGCCGCCGCCGCGGGCGTATTGGCGGAGGGAATAGGCTATACCGTTGCACTGACGGAACAAATGCTGGCGGATGCGGGCGCGTCTAAGGTGGTCGCCGCGCAAAAAGCCGCGCTCGGCAGTCCGGAAACCGTTAACAAAAACGTCGTCGGAGGCGCGGAATTTTCGAGCGACGACGAAAAAGAGAGTATATTGAGAGAGACGGGAGCCGTTCAAACGCCTACCGGCATATCTATTTATCCTATCGACTTTGCCGCGAAGGAGGAAATCAAGAAATACCTCGACTACTATAACGACAATATCGCGGAGGACGGCAAGGAGTTGGTATATACCGACCTTGCGGGAATGATTTTCAGTGCGATGGGGACGCTGATTGATACGATAGCCGTCATATTATCCGCGTTCGCAGGCATATCCCTCGTCGTGTCCTCGCTCATGATAGGCATAATAACCTATGTTTCCGTCGTCGAGCGGACTAAGGAGATAGGTGTTTTGCGCAGTATAGGCGCGAGAAAAAAGGATATTTCGCGCGTGTTCAACGCCGAAACGATGCTGATAGGCTTCGCCGCGGGCGCGATAGGCATTATCGCGACATATTTGCTCTCGATACCCATAAACGTCATTGTGAAAGCTCTGACGGGAGTGGAAAATATAGCCGCGTTGCCGTTTTTCTACGCCGCCGCGCTCATATTGGTCAGTATCGCGTTAACGCTCGTCGCGGGAATTATTCCGAGCCGAATAGCCGCGAAAAGAGATCCCGTCGCCGCGTTGCGGTCGGAGTAGACGTGAGAATAAAGTCGCTATGCAATATAAATTAAGATTAAGCAATTTAAACGTCGTTTTTTTTGCCGCTTACGGTACAAGATACTATATTTATCTTTAATGTCATTCCAATTTATAACGACTGTAAAATTTGCGGGCGGACACAATCGACGGCTTGCCGATTATGGGAAAAATACTTAAAAAGATTTAAGTATTCTCCAAAACCGCTTAATTATGTGTTTCGAAAATAACGCGGCAATTAAAACGTGCGAGGTTTAAAGATAACGAAACGGAAAATTCCGTAAAAATAATTAAAACGAAAAAGCCTGCCGATTTCAAACAGCAGGCTTTTTAAAATTTTTGCAATATAATGTTTACGCATAAAGCTTTGCGTCGTTTACGCGTATAATTCGCGCCGTATTTATTTGCTAAGGTCTACGTTTTGACGCTTGCAGTACTGATAAAAGAGGTCTTTAATTGCCGGCTGAGGTTCCGTTCTTCCGCCCTCCCAACGATTTATGGTTGCGAAGCTCACTTTGAGATCCGTCGCCAATGCCTGCTGGGAAATATTTAATTGTTTGCGTACCGTCTTTACTTCTTCAGAGAATTTCATATAATTAGCTCCTTTAATGATTATAATATACTTTATGTAGAAATTATAACACTATTTTTAAACAAATGCAAGCGTTTTTCTTAAAAAATGTGTGCTTAATAGCGTTGTTATACAAAATTCGGCAAACTAAACGTCGGATATTTCCGTTTATAGGGGGAATTTGCGGAGTCAGGCGGTCTTGTACCCGACGGGAATTCGGTCTCTCGGTTTCGTATCACAAGCTTGTTGCGGGCGCCGATAAATATCTATATAACCGTCATAAGCGTTTCAAGTGTGCGCTTTTTCGCCGCAATCAGGCTATATTATTAAAATTTGCAAATGTCAACGCTATTTAAGCGCGTCTTATAGTACAAAAACTGTTGACATAATTGCGTTACTATGATAGAATACATATGCTGATCTTTAAGTTTGTCGGATTTTTCATGACGCCGCCGTTGAGTAACGCCCGTTAAAAAAATATACGACAAAATACGGGTTATGTTGTAACGTGATGTTGGAGCATGGTGTAGTGGTAACACATAGGCCTCTGACTCCTATGTTGTAAGTTCGATTCTTACTGCTCCTGCCATACCCCCGTCCGCGCCGTTTATCGCGGACGGATTTTTTTGCTTTATCCACTTGTCTTGTACCGTCAAAAAGTGGTAACACTTTTAGCGACTTAATATGGGTTATTTTGGCAAAAAACGGAATAAGCGAAAAATCGACATAAGTTGCGCAACCAAGACGGAATACGAGATATAGTGCCTAAACCGCTAAAATACACAATATACAGTAGTAAAAACAAGAAAAGCCGCCCTTTTCGGGCGTGTTGACAAAAGAGCACCAAAAATAAAAAGAGAATTTGAATCTTGTTTTCAAACCCTTTTTTACTTTACAAAATCAAACGCTCCTAAAAAGCCGCTTCAAATGTTAATATTTTTCGATAAAAACATAAAGAAACGAGGGTATCTTTCATGTATTTTACCAATCGTTTTAGATTTAGCGCCAAAGCTGGCAACAAGCAATGCTCGGCAACATTTTTATTGCCCCGTTTTTTTTGGGGGGATTTAAAGATTGAATTGTCTTTTCGGCCGCGTTTCTTTCCGTCCCCAAATCTGTGCCGCCCGCTTCCGTTGCTTTTCTTTTCGTTCCCGCTTCAAATTTAAGCATAAACTGTTCCTTTTCCCTAAAACCCGTTGGGGGCGAGCGTTTTATTCGGCTTAACGCCGTTTGGCAAGACTCTTTACGCATAGCCTTAATGCGCTTGTATAAAAAAATAGACGCGTCGGCTCTACTGACGCGTCTATTTGTATAATATAATAACATAGTTTTTATAAAAATTTTTATAAAAGATCTTGTAAAGTTGCGGGAAATAAGGTATAATTAAAAATAAGGTATTTCCGGACCGTGTTTTGGAATATCCGTACAGAAAAAACTTTCGGGGGGACGGAATGAAAAATAAAATATCGTTTCTGCTTTTGGTCTTAGTTTTGGCGGTCGGGCTTGCGTCCTGCGCCGAGGCGGAAATTACCTACGGGTATTACGTTTATCAGAGCGGGGAAATCGTCTATGAATTTCAAATAGAGGCGGCGGACGTGCCGGCGGTGGGCGGCGGATCGGGCATGGAGTATACGTCGGCGCAAATACTCGAAATAGCCAAAACGATTTTCGGCGCGTACGGCTATGAAACGGACGTCGAGGGTAATATCCTCTACGCATGGAGGTACTTCGAGTCGCGCACCGATTACAACATTTTCTACGGCGTAACGGGCGACGAAGCCCCCGACGAATACGATGAAAATTTCTACAAAGAGGGAGGCGTATTTTTCGAGGAGTACGTCTACAAGATGAGAACGCAGTTCGCGGATATAGAAGAAATTGTCGCGCAGTGCGCGAACAGCGGATTGTTCGGCACGGACGGACTGACGTCCCCCGAGGAAATCGCTTTTATAGAGAACGTGCGCCTTGATATTCTGGCGTTTGATTACACGCTGTTTTCATACGTCTATATATACGGGACCTACTACGATTCGATAGATTCGAACGCGGACGAGAAAATATTCGACGCGGAAACCGGACTGAACGAGCATATCTTTTATCTCGACTACGATACGAAAGGACGCGTCGTAGAGCTGAGACAGCGCGTGCCGAATTTGTTCGTCTGGGTGTTAAGCGCCGCGGGCGTTTCAGTGTTCGTCGCGCTCGCCGGATTGGGCGTCGCGGCGGCGTTGAAAAAAAAATAGGCGGCGGAGAAATTTATTTATGCCGGAAGATCTTTATTGTACCGGGCGCGGCGACAAGCTGTACAAGGAAATACGCGCCGATAAATTAGA
The DNA here is from genome assembly GCA_031275485.1 of Clostridiales bacterium. Lineage (GTDB taxonomy): Bacteria > Bacillota > Clostridia > Christensenellales > JAISNN01 > JAISNN01. The sequence continues at coordinate 9,576 of JAISOS010000076.1, forward strand.
AAAAATCGCCAAAGATTTATACGGCAATTCAACCGTAATAATCAAATCCGAGCTTTTAAAGGGCGGGTTGTTTAATACGACTTATTACGTCAAAACGAACGGCGACAAGTATGGAATAGTGATAAGGCTTGCTCCGGTAAATAAACGTCTCTTGTTCGAATTTGAAAAGGATATGATGAGCGCCGAGCCGATATTTCATCAAATGCTTCATGACAATAATATAAAAACCTCGAAAATATTAAAATATTCGCCTTTAGGAGAAGTGATTGACCGCGAATACATTGTGTCGGAATATATTAAATCTATTCCGATGAACCATCCGTCTTTAAAATTATTCCCGCTTAAAAGCGTCTATCGGGAAGTCGGCGCTATGACGCGCAAAATGCATTCCATAACTTCAAATAAATTCGGCTGGTTGAGAAAGGGTAACGATTACGGTATGTTCGACACGTGGTTCGGTTTCATATCTTTTTTCGGCGAAGAACTTGCCGGTAAATTAAAATCAAACAATATACTCGAAGCGAACCATATCGATCGGTTTGAGGAAATAATAACGGCTTCGGAAGATATTTTAAACGAAATCGAAACCCCGCGCATGACGCATACGGATTTGTGGCAGGGGAATATCCTGCTTAGCGGGAACGGCGGAGAATATAGGGTCGCCGCGCTGATTGATTTGGACAGAATTATTTTCGGCGACAGGGATTGGGATTTAGCCACTCCGTGGATGATTAACGGCGTGTTTATGAAAGGATACGGCGAAAAATTTAATTACGGTCGAAAGCGGCGAAACCGAATGAAAATTTATAAAATAATCAATCTGCTGTTCGACTGTTACGTCAGTATTGTCGAGTATAATGACGAAAAAAAATATAATAAAGAAAAAAAAGAAGCGATAGAGCTCTTGCGCAATTATAATCTATAAATTTTCAATTTCAAATCAGGGTGCATTAACATAAAATGCAAACGGCGTGTTTTTTGCGCTTATTTGTCTATTTCGGCGTCGTTTTTCCGCGCAAAGCCGCAGTCGTTAAACGCCTCGAAGGGCGCGCAAGCCGCCTGAAATCCTCTCGTTTTCGTTTGCGCGAACGGCGCGGCATAGGCGGCGTCCGATTTTAAAGCGCCGCGTTTTATACGGCGGAAAAACGTCATAGGTACGGCTTTAATAGAGAATAGCTTTATATAAAAAGCGGTAAGACTATCGGAAAAGAATCTTATTTAAAGTTCGACGGGTATAAAATACCCGCGGCAAATAAAACGAACGGAAGACCGGGCGGCGGAGAAGTATGGAAGCTAACGAAAAAAACAAAAAAGCGGCGGCGCGCGCTATGCCGTACAACGACGAGGCGGAGCGGTGCGTTTTAGGCGCGTGTCTGATAGACGGCGGGATTGTCTCGGACGTCGTGTCCGCGCTGTCCGAAGACGATTTTTATATGCGTCCGCATAAGCGGATTTTCGGCGCGGTAGAGAGGCTTTATAGCGGCGGCAAGGCGGCGGACGTCGTTACCGTCACGGACGTTTTGGAGCGCGGCGGCTTTTTGGACGAGGTAGGCGGTCTGAATTATATTGTGGGGCTGTCGGACGCGCTCCCAAGCGCCGCAAATTACCGCTATTACCTCGATATAATCAAGCGCGACTCGACGCTCAGGGCGTTGATTTTCGCGGCAAACGAGATTATTAACGACGCTTACGAGAACGTCAGCGCGGAAAACGCTCTTTCCAAGGCGGAAAAAATCGTGTTCGACATCTCGCGCGAGCGCGACAGGTCGTCGCTCGTCAATATCAATACCGTGACGGACGGCGCGATAAGGGACGTCGAGAACCTCGTTAGAAACAAGGACTCGGGCAAAAACATACGCACGGGCTTTAAAAATTTCGATATGTGGTTCAACGGTCTGCACCGCTCAGATTTAATACTTATAGCCGCTCGTCCCGGCGTTGGTAAAACTTCGCTCGCTCTGAATATCGTTGGCAACGCCGCGATAGAGGAGCGCAAAAAAGTCGCCGTATTTTCTCTGGAAATGCCCATAGAACAGCTTGCGAAAAGGTTGCTTTGCGGCGTCGGACACGTCAGTATGAGCGACATAAGCGGCGGCAGCGCGGGACTCGAGGTCTTTCAAAGACTCCATGCCGCGAATAAAAAAATTAAGGCGTCGGATATTTATGTGGACGACTCGTCTTTGAATACTCCCGCCGATATTCTTTCCAAGTGCCGCCGCTTCATAAAGGAACACGGCGAGCTCGATCTCGTTATGATAGATTATTTGCAGCTTATGTCAACGGGCAGGCGTATTGAAAATCGCCAGCAGGAAATAAGCGAGTTGACACGCTCCTTAAAGATAATCGCCAAGGAATTAAACGTACCTATACTGTTGCTTTCGCAGCTTTCCCGCGCTCTCGAAACGCGCTCCGACCACAGACCGATGCTCAGCGATTTGCGGGAATCCGGAGCCATCGAACAGGACGCGGATATAGTTATTTTTATACATAAACCCGATTTGTACGACACGAACGCCGAGCTGAACGAAGTCGAGATGATTGTCGCTAAATATAGAAACGGCAAGACCGGTTCTATGTACTTCGAATGGGTAGGCGAGGAGGTCAGTTTCAGACCGAAACTAGAAAAACGCGACCTTGGCGACGCGCGCAAAAAAAACGCTTTCGAGCGGGGCGGAGGCAAAGGCGCAAACGGCGGCGGACTGAAACGAATTTCCGACGGAGAGCCGCAATACGCGTCCGACGCTTACGGAGCGGGAGCGGCGGTTCCGTCTCCGTTCAACGAATTTAACGCAGAATTTACGGGTTCCGGCGACGGCGCGGAGCCGGACGCTTTCGGCGGCGACTACGTACCGCCCGACGGACCGTGAGAGCGGGCGGCGGTTTTTTCGGAAACGGGGATGCTTTTGTGCGGGAAAAACCTTTTGCGGACTTATAGGAATGCGGCAAGCGCGCTATTTTGTCTACGGATATTTCGGCAAAAAGCTCCGAGGATTATTACCCGTGCGTCGCACAGCGTGGGATTGCGGCGCCGGCGAAAACGCGGTGAGTTATTCCGTAAAACAGAGATAAACACTTTCACACCGCTATCGAGCAAATGAAAGCGCTAAGCGCGGCGGGAGTCGGTACGCTTTTCTTTGTCGACCGTCGCGTATAGGATATCAAAAAGAATTATCGGGTAAATAGCGGGAATTCTAACGGAAGCGGGGGGAAAACGCCGCGAAAAAAATTCCCTGCGAATGGCATCGGGAAAATAAAACGAGGCGTACGGGCGCAAATAAAGGCTAAAAGGAGTGTAAAGAAAAATAAGGGGCAAATTTGAAACGGAAAGCGTACAGTTATAGCGGTACGCCGTGCCGTGCGACGGCGTTAATTTTGATCTGCGCGCTTGAAAGAGCGGCTGTCGGTCGAAGTTTCCGGTTCGGTTTACGCCTCGTCGTCGGGTAATGCATGTCGAAGGTTAAAATATCGCTATAAAAATCGAACGGAAAGCCGGTGGTAAACGCGCTTTCGTTCTTTTTTTATGCTTTAAACGGGTGTGAGAGAAAAATTTCGGAGCGGATTATTATCTATCGTTTATCATGCAACTCTGTTTTTTATAATCGCCGTAATATTCGGTTGCAACATTCTTGTCAGGCTGGAATAAAATAATATTAGGCTCCGATGGATTTGTTGGACGCGCGTTTTGCGCGGCTCGGAACCGACGGCGCCGCGCAAAACGCGGTTTTCTCGTCAAAACGACGCGATCTCCGCCGAAGGCTTTCAACCGATTCGGCGGAATTATGCCCGTCGCGGAGGCTTGCGCTTAATTTGAAAAAATGTTGTTTGAGGAGGAATCTAAGTGAATAATGACTTAAATCGGGCGTATCGATCCAAAAACGGCGGCACTAATACCTGTTGCTCCGGTCAATTTTGGTATGCCGGTTTTCAGAGTTGCCAAAGCTATCCTTGCCGAAATATCTGCCGGAGTTATACTCCGAATAACCGCTGTTCTCCGGAAATCCAAGGACCTCCGGGGCCGCAGGGCGTTCGGGGAGATCCCGGTCCGGCGGGACCGCGAGGTCCTCAAGGAGCCCCCGGTCCGGCGGGGTCGCAAGGTCTGCAAGGGACCCCAGGCCCGGTGGGGCCGCAAGGCATTCAAGGGGATCCCGGTCCGGCGGGACCGCAAGGTTTGCAAGGGACTCCCGGTCCGGCGGGGCCGCAAGGTATTCAAGGGGATCCCGGTCCGGCGGGACCGCAGGGTCTACAAGGGACTCCCGGTCCGGCGGGACCGCAGGGTGCCCAAGGGGTTCCCGGTCCGACGGGTCTCGTAGCCTCCAGTTATCTGGAGGCTAGGGGAAGCGCCCAAACGCTAGCTAATAACGGCAACGTTAATTTCTCCGTGTTTGAAAACGTAGGGACCGCTTTCACGTTCACAGCTCCCGGTCAAAGCGTTGCAATCAACGAGCCGGGACTGTATTTTGTGGAATGGACAATGAATTTGGCTTCCGGCAATCCCGTTTCGCGGGCGGGACTTTCCGCGAACGGCGCGAATACTAACGCGACAAGCTCTAATTCGGCCACGGAGGGGAATTTTACTTCGGGTACGCTCCTTAATTTGACCGCCGTTCCGTATACGCTGAGTCTGCGTAATTACAGCGGCGCTTCGATATCTCTGACTGATGCGGCTAACGGCACGAACAGCGCGGCGTCCATTTTCGTGATGAAACTCGCGGATAGACCGTCCGTATGACGTTCGGCGCCGCCGGTGATATTGCAAGGCGTTATTATGCCGGGACCGACCGTTTTTCGCGGCGCCGACCCCGGCATATTTCGAACCGCATATTTATTTGTATATCCAACTTTTTTTTTGCCAACGCCGTTTTTTTTATCCTTTGATTGCGCGCGTAATTTTTTAACCGTCGGCTTTTTAGTTTTAAGCCATTCTTGCTTGTTTTATGTTAAATAACATTTTTTAGGCGGCTGACAGTTATTTTTTAGCGCCAGATTTAGTATCAAAAAGCGTGTCTGTGTATACCGTTATCGTTGGAATGTGCCTTTATAATTCCGCTTGCACATCCGTGTTAGGTTGCGTTCGTTAGGTTTTGTCCCTTATGTCCCGCGTCCCGATTAAGTTTATTATCTTGCTTTATAATGTTCCTGCCGCCCGAATACCCGAATAGATGAATCTAAAGTATTTGAATAAATACCGTTATTTCGATGCTTGGCTTGTTGGATTTTCATATAATCAACGCTATCGAGCGCGATTGAGTGCGGCAAACGGTTTGACGAATTGTGGAAATTCGCAAAGGGTGGCGAGTAATTGACAAAATTCATCAATGAACTGTAAGATTAAAGTAAAGCGGTGTGCCGGAGACGGAAAGCGCGAGTTTTTTGAGTACGGTGACAGAGCGGCGGGATTTATGCACTGTACTCCGCGTATTATTTCAAAGCGTAATCGCTATAAAAAACTAAGAACGCGTAATGGTATTTTGTTCATAAAAAGATCGCCCGCATAGCCCTCGTATAGTTTTAAAGAAACTCATCCCCGAAAGCACATATTTTAAGCGGCGCGGCATATATTTATTGATGTATTATAATCGTTATGAAGCGGAATTTAGCGGAAATAAGAGTTGAATTTTTGCGGTAAAATGTGAGAAGGTTCTTTTTATATTCGGATAACGCAAAAAAACCGCCTCTTTTTGCCGTAAGCGGCAAAAAGAGGCGGCGCCGACGCTAATCTTTGCGCGATTCCGATTCATAGCGGAGATTATCTCCTGAGTTTTTTGAGAAGGCGTTATGAACAACTTTAATTTTTATTTCAAGAGAAGACTGATGACGGTCGTATTAATGACGGTCTTTATTTTTGCCGCGCTGATAGTGCGTCTTTGCTACGTTCAGGTAATAATGTCGGCCGATTTGCAGGCGCGGGCCTTGGACCAATGGACGCGGGACTTGGAGCTTGACGCGGAACGCGGCAAAATTTACGATAGAAACGGAGTGACTTTGGCGGAAAATTCCACAAAGTACACGGTATACGTGCGTCCGAACGCGGTAACGGACGCGGAGCTTGTCGCGCGGACTCTGGCGGACGATTTGGACGTAGATTACGCGGAGCTGATAGCCGAGATAAAAGCGCATAAAAAATCCGAAATTACCGTCGCGAAAAACGTGGGACGGTACGTGATGCTCGACATTATGTCGAGCGAATTAGACGGCGTGTACTTTTCCTCGAAAAACAACCGCGTTTATCCTTACGGAAATTTTTTGACGCAGATAATCGGGTTCGTCAACAGCGACGGGTCGGGGCAATCGGGCACTGAATTATATTACGACAAGTATCTGACGGGTACGGACGGCAAAAGCCTTGCCGAAACCGATCTTATCGGCAGATTGCTAAGCAAGGGCGCGACGACTTATATTCCGCCCGTAGCGGGTATGAACGTCAATTTGACCGTGGATTACAGAGTTCAAAGTATTGTGGAAAGCGCCGTGAGCGCGGCGGCGGCGGAGCATAAGGCGAAAGGCGTTTCGGCGATAGTTATGAATGCGGGAACGGGTGAAATTCTCGCTATGGCGCAATATCCCTCTTACGATCTCAATAACGTACCCCGCGACGACCTTGCGGAGTTGTTCGAAACCTCTAAAAGCGCGCTGATTTCCGGCGTATTCGAGCCCGGCTCCACGTTCAAGATTTTGACCGCCGCCGCCGCGCTCGAGGAGGGCGTCGTGGACGAAAATAAGCTGTTCAATTGCCCGGGTTACAGGATAGTTGACGGGCAGAAAATAAAATGCTGGAAAACCAAAGGACACGGTATGCAGACCTTTTTGGAGGGTATACAAAACAGCTGTAATTGCGTATTTATGGATTGCGTTCAGGCTCTCGGAACCGAGCGGTTTTATAAATATTTGAAAAAATTCGGAATAACCGAACGGACGGGCATAGACATAAAAGGCGAGGCGTCCGCTCTCATGATAGCCGAGAGCGACGTCAAAGTGGTGGACTTAGCGCGCATAGGTTTTGGGCAAGCGATAGCTATGACGCCCATAGAGCTTTTGAACGGCATAACCTCCGTCATAAACGGCGGAAAGGTTTTGACGCCGTATTTGGTTTCGTCAATATTCGACGCGAACGGCATGCTTGCGCTCAAAAATTACCCTAAAATAAAAGGGACGTCCGTGAGCGAAAGAACAAGCGCGCTTATGCGCAAATATTTGGAAAGCGTCGTGAAAAACGGCGGCGGCAAGGCGGCGGGCGTATCCGGTTACAATATAGGCGGCAAGACCGGAACGGCTCAAAAATATAAGAACGGGGCGATCGCGCAGGGTAAGTACATATCCTCGTTCGTCGGCTTTTACCCCGCCGACGCGCCCGAATACGTTATGATGTTCATCGTGGACGAGCCCGGAACGGGCGTCTATTACGGGAGTCTCGTCGCCGCGCCCTACGCCGGAAAAATATTTTCATCGATGTTTAATTATCTCGGTATCGCGCCGAATTTCAGCGAAAGCGACTTTGCCGATATGATAGAGTTTGAAATGCCCGACCTTCGCGGAATGACCTATTACGACGCGGAAGCCGTTCTGAAAAGTCTGAAAATATTCTACGAATCCGACGGCGGCGGCGAATACGTAACCTATCAGTTGCCCGCCGCCGGTAGCAAAATTACTCTGAAAAGCGCGGCGTATATATCGACGGATTGATTGAGTTTATCCGCTTTTCTTAAATTTATGCGGAGAAAAACCTTTTGTGAACTGCCCGACGCGGCGGCGGCGCGCGTCCTTAATTCACGGATATTTTTACAAAAAGCCTCGCCCGCGTTTTTTTCTTCGTCTCCTTTTGAAAGTCCGCTGAAAAACCCGCCGTCCCGTCTCTTTATCGCTTATTTGCCGCCGCGCGCTCCTTTCTAAAAAAAACTTTAACGTGTACGCTAATAGTTTCGCGGAAGCCGAATGCAACGGATATACTTTTTGAGGAAGACAAGGGAGTCCGTGACGGTTTTTTTTGAAGGTGAAAACGATGCGGTTAGGATAACAAAAAATTCCGGTAAAATTTACCGCCAATAACCAGCAAAAAGAAGGTTTTTCCCCCGAAATACTTTGAAAATACCCTAGTCGAGAATACTTCGCGCACGGATGTATTCCGCGTAACGCCATATTCCGGAATACTGTGCGACACAGAGTATTCCGATGTAGACATTTATAGCGGTTATTATCCCGCGCAGCGAAGGTTTTAACCTTTGTTCTTTCGTAAAGACGCGCTAAATCCTGTTATCAAAAACTTTTATCGCCGCACTTCGTTATATTTTCCAAAAAAACTAACGGTACGGTAATGCTTGACCTGTATAAAACTATAAAAAAATTAAAGTTTTCTGGAAAGTAACGATAGGGAAACATTTTGTTTGAAAAAGGTTTTCCCGGCAAAAACCTCATTTTCCTCAAATTTAAAGGAGCCGAACATGAAAAAACTTACCGAATTGTTAGAACATATTGAAGTTACGGGCAGCGGCGGTAATTTGCCGGACGAGGTTTCGGACATAGCCGCAGACAGCCGCAGGGTAAAGGAAGGCGGCGTATTTGTCGCGCTGAAAGGCGGAACCTTCGACGGCGGCGATTACATAAAGGACGCTTTAAAAAGCGGCGCGGCGCTTGTGGTTTCCGACGGCGCGGAGACGAAAGTGAGGAATACGGGGGCGCCGTATGTTATTGTAAAAAACGCGAGGGAGGCTTACGCTTTTATGGCGGCGAATTATTTTGATAATCCGGCGCGGGACATGCGGTTCGTGGGCGTTTCGGGTACGAACGGAAAGACCACGATAGCGCATATGATATACCATATATTATCCTCTAACGGCATTAAGACGGGGCTTAGCGGCACGATCGGAAACATAATCGGAGGCGAGCGCTTTCCAACGGATATGACCACGCCCGACCCTTACGAGTTTTTCGGCATGCTGAAAAAAATGCGCGGCGCGGGGACGGAGGTCGTTGTGTCGGAGGTTTCCGCGCACGCCGTTTATTTGAAAAAAATCAATCCCGTGATAGCGGATGTGGCGGTATTTACGAATTGTTCTCAGGATCATTTGGATTTTTTTAAGACGATGGAAAAATACGCCGAGGTGAAAAGATCTTATTTTACAAAAAAGCACGCGCGGAGCGTCGTGATAAACGCTGACGACAGAGTGGGCGTGGAGATAATCAACGGTTCGGACGCGCGCGTGGTGAGCTACGGGATAAAAAACCCCGCCGACGTATTCGCCGTTAATATACGCCTCGCGGCATCGGGCGCGTCGTTTTTTGTCAATCTGTTCGACGACGTCGAGTCGGTGCGCATACCGCTGACGGGGCTTTTCAACGTTTACAACGCGCTCGCGGCGATGACGGCGGCGCGGCTTTTGAACGTGTCGGCGAGGGATTCCGCAGAAAGTCTTTCGACGTTGCCTGAGATTCCCGGGCGTTTCAACATCGTATCTGCGGAAAAGTGCGATTTTGTCATAGATTACGCGCATTCGCCCGACGGCTTGAAGCAAATACTGACCGCCGCGCGCGGCATAACGCGCGGCAAGGTTATTTGCGTTTTCGGGTGCGGCGGTGACCGCGACAAAAAAAAGCGTCCGCTTATGGGGCGCATAGCCGCGGAATATGCCGATTTCACCGTATTGACGTCCGATAATCCGCGTTTTGAGGAGCCGGACGCGATTATAAGCGACATAGAAAGCGGAATAAAAGGTATAAACGCGCGATATATGAATATAATTGATAGAGAAAGCGCGATAAGAAAGGCATACGAGACAGCCGAAAAAAACGATTTGATAGTCGTCGCGGGCAAGGGTGCGGAAAATTATATGGAAATAAAAGGAATTAAATACGATTACGGCGACAGGGAAACCGTGGAGAAAATTATAGGAAAATACGCGACTTAAAAAGCGGACGGCTTGCGATGCAAGATTCGCCTTTCAAGCGGCGGAATTTAATATTAAGCGCGGAATTCCGCGTATATAGTCGCCGAATCCGGCATTGATAAACGCGAAAAAAAACCGCATTTTTTGGAGGAAGGCAAGCCGGTAACTAGACGCAAAGTAGGCGTCGATGAGCGCGGAAAACCGCGTTTTTTGACGGACGAGTTTGTCTGCGGTAAGAGAAGGCCGAGGATTGCGGATTGTGCGGATCTAAAATGGATGAAATACGGTTGCGGAAACGCGGAAACCGCGCGGAAAATTGTGGAGAAGTATGGAAGCGTATGACGATTTGATTCTTATATTTATCGCGTGTCTGTCGGCTTTCGCGTTTTCAATGCTGATTGCGCCGCCGGTTATAAAGCGTATGGGTATGCTTAAAGCGGGACAGCCTATTTTGAAGTATCTCGAGCATCACAACGCAAAAAGCGGAACACCGACCATGGGCGGCTTGATTTTTATTATTCCCACCGTCTTTATCACGCTTGCTCTCGCGTACAACAGAATCTCGCTCGTTGCCGTAACGGTTACCGCGGGCTACGGCATACTGGGTTTTTTGGACGATTTCATAAAGGTACGATTAAAGCGGAATGAGGGACTAAAGCCCTATCAAAAGGTTATGGGGCAGCTCGGTATAGCCGTCATAGCTTCTCTATTCGCTTACGGCAGCGGCGAAATCGGGAGCGCGGTAAAAATTCCGTTTTCGACGTCGGAAATCAATCTCGGCATGTGGGTAGTGCCGCTGTCCGTTTTTTTGTTCGTCGCGGTAACTAATTCCGTCAATCTGACTGACGGCATAGACGGACTTTCGGGTAGCAGCGGCGCGATCGCGACGGCGGCAACGTCGGCGGCGGCGTTTTTCTATTATTCCGAGGCGGCGCATTACGGGCTGACCGCCGAAGCCGAAGGACTTTTCTCTCTCGCTCTGTTCTCCGGCGTAAGCGCCTGTTCTCTGCTGGGTTTTTTATGGAATAACGTTCACCCGTCCAAGATTTTTATGGGCGACACGGGTTCGCTCGCGCTCGGCGGAAGTATAGCGGCGGCAACCGTTTTTATGCGCAATCCCTTGCTGGCGGGCATCGTCTGCGTCGTGTACGCATGGTCAAGCGTCAGCGTAATTCTGCAAGTCGTCTATTTCAGACTGACCAAAAAACAAAAACGGCTGTTTGGAATGTCGCCCTTTCATCATCACCTGGAATTGAAGGGCTATTCGGAAACTCAAATAACCGCTTTCTACACCGTAATAACCGCCGCCGCCGCGCTTGTCGGCCTTATATCCGTAATAATGAATTTGAATTAAATTTTTATTTTTTTAAATTTACTCAGGGAAAACCTTTTGTTCACAAAATGTTTTCCCCACGCTTTTTCCGAAAAACTTCGGCGTTTTTTAACGGACTATACAATACAATACTCATGAAGAGAGGTATACGAAAAATCCTCAAAAATACTAAAAAAAAACGGGTAAAAAACAAACAAATCGCCTGTATTTAGAAAAATCAAGGTTACAAACTACAAACAAATCGTGTTTTTATTTTATCAATTTTTATAGGCGCTTTTAGTAATGTCAAACTTATCATGCGACTAAAAATTTAAGTCTATACTTTATCAAAAGCAGCAAAGTTCCGTAAGCTAAAAGAATTAGTCCTATTACTCAGGATGACGCCTACTAAAACGTTGCATTGTCTATCGGCGTACTGACGGACGCATTGTCTTGTTGTATAGCGGCGTAGTAACACAGTCACGCTATGCTTGTCGGGATTTACGAAAGAACTATAAAACAGCCAATCACTTTTACCGACGCCGCTTATTTGCGGCGCTTTTTTTGTTCTAATTTTATTAAAAAAGACATTATAAGAACGACGGCTGTTCTCAGAAGTGTTAAAAGATTAGACGGCTTTGCAACCTATTTTTGCAAGTATGCTCGTGAGGCTTGCAAATACCCATGATAAAACGGCAAGCGGACGCCACGTCGACTCCGATAAAGAAAATCTCTTATTGTTTGAGGAAATTTTGTCGGAAGCGCATGAGACAGCTTTATTTTAAGCATAAGCGGTGTACCAACGACCATAATGTTGACAGGATTATTAATAGGTAATATTTGACAAACGGACACAATATCTATGCAAATACATATAATAAAGTGAAAAAAGGATGAGCCGGATTTTAATTTTAGTCTTTTTTAATATTGACAATGTTAATTTTTTATGATACGCTAATTATAGTGCAAAAATGCGTTTTTTAATTTAAATTTGTCAAGTTTATTTTTATTAGTGAACTATATGAGGGGATGATTAATATGTTGTAGTCAAGCGAATTTAAAAGGCAAATAAAAAAGGAGAAGTTTGAAGCAAAGTAATAGCAAATCGAGTTGCTATTGGTAGGGCTTACAAGTTCTAAAATCTGCGTTTCGAGAGAGCGCTTGCAAGCGAAGATTGAATCCATGTGCGAACGGAGAACTTTAAGTTTGCCGATTTGTTCTCCGCACATAACGCCGTCAACGGCGGCTTGAATTTTTTCCGAGGGCGAGTGGCAACGCTTACCGACATAGGGCGAAACGTCGAATTTGCCGTCTGGGTGTTGGAGGATTTGGTCGACGATTTGAGTGGCGCAAACGTCGAACACGTCGGAGAAGACGTCGTCGAGTTTGAAGTTAGGCACGGCAAGACAGTTTTGAGCGCGGTTTTTCTCGCCGGTGTTCACACGGGTTAGTTTGGTGCGGTAAACGCGTTAAGCCGCGTGGTTGGCGAATCTCTAAGGATGGGATAAAACTGCCGCTGATAATGCCGTGTTTGAACGGGTCGGCAATCCGCTTGGCGTCTTTCTCGTCGGTTTTCTTGCCGCGAACGGCTTTGACGTATTTAGGGTTGGCGAGGACGACGTGGCAAGAGAGTTCAAGGGTATTATACAATAGAATCCAATACTTACCGATAGTCCACAAACGTCCTTGCAATTTTTCTCGGCAAGCCTTGCCGAGAACAGCCGTAAGTCTTTTGTAAAAATTGAAAAGCGACGGTGAGCGTATTCGGTTACGCCTTGATTGTTTGTACTCGCGATACAAGCAACAAGGAAAGACTTGTGAACGTTAACGCCGCAACAGATAGGGTAAAGGATTCTTAGCGCCATATTTTTCACCTCGTATAATATAGTTGTTAGTTTTTTTGCAAGGAACTAACGGAAACTTGTTATATGGTAATAAACTATTGTATAATGAGTTTGGTACGGATAGAGGCTCGCTGTTGCTCACCTTGG
>JAISOS010000066.1 GCA_031275485.1 Clostridiales bacterium
AGAATTAAAAGCAGATACAAACTTCTAAACCAAAGGGGCGGACGGCATAATACACCGATACCGCCCCTTTTTTTGTTGCCATTGAAAACCATTGATTATTTTGATTGATTTCTGCACAGCATTGATTTTTTTCAATAGACAAAAAAACAATCAATATAATTCAATGATTTTTTCAATCAGCAAGCATTGAATAAAAAGCGTAATTCAATACGGGAAATCAATAGGTTCAAATCTAATAACACACAATGCAAATTGACGACAAGATAAAGGGAACACCAAAACAGAACAGGACAGCAAAAAGCCCTCATATATAATAGATACAAGGGCAAAAAGCAAGGGTTCGCGCAAAAGAAAACACGGAACAACGTTTTCCGTCGTTCCGTGTGTCTATGGTGGAGGTGAGGAGAATCGAACTCCTGTTCAAACGCGCGAAGCGGATACTTTCTACATATTTAGCCGATTTATTTTTTTGTCGCTCGGTGCTTACGGTCGGCAGAATGCTCCGAACCGAGAATGAGGAAACCTTTTCGCGATACATCCTTTTCGTGAAAAAGTAGCCGGGCTTATTTGATGCCGGAGGCGTCCTCGCCGGAGGGGACGCGCCGACAGCTTAAATTAGATTAAGCGGCGAGCGCCAAAGCCGGAGCCTTGGCAACTGCTTTATTTGTTTTTGCGTTTAATTTTAATTTTACGTTGGCGACGCAGACGTAACCTGCGATATGCTTTTTATCCGTTCCGACTCGCCTGTCGAATCCAAAACACCCCCATACAAGATTTTACCGCCTTTTTGCGGTCGGTTTTACGCGATTTGCATTTTTGCGATTTGTTCTTTACAATATATTTTTTCGCTATATGCCGTTTCGTGATTTAGTCTTTACGATTTGCTATTTTGTATACGTTTATATTATAGCATAAAATCTATGCGGTATACAAATGAAATGCCGGAAAATCTTATAAAAATTTAATAATTTTGCGATAAACTGCGAGAAAAATACGCGTCCGCGTAAATAATGCGTATACAAAATACGCGTCCGCTGTAAATTAGGACGCTATAATAGTTGAGAAACGTCGGAAAATGTGATAAACTATACGGTACGGAGAGAAACGGAAAATGAAAATTATACATTGCGCGGATTTACATATCGACTCCGCGCTTAACGCGAATTTACCGCCCGAAAAGGTGCGCGAGCGGAAGGACGAGCTACTTGCGTCCTTTTTCAGGCTTGTGCGTTTCGCGGCGGAAAACGGCGTCGTGGCGGTGATAATCGCGGGGGATCTGTTCGACATTGCAAAACCGCCGAAACGCGTCGGACGCGCCGTATTCGAGGCAATCGAGGCTCACGGCGAAATAAGCTTTTTTTACGCACCCGGCAATCACGACGGAAACGCCGCGATTACCGCCGATGCGCCGGGAAATTTTATCGTGTTTCGCGGCGGTTTTTCGACGCGGTATATAGGAGCCGGTCGGGCGGCGGCATACGGCGGCGGTTCGGGAGTTGATGTCGACGGAAACGCGGGTATTGGAACGAATATCGACGGACATAAACGCGTCGGGGGATGCGGCGTTACGGTAAGCGGCGCGTCGGCGGATTTCTACGGCGCGGCGGGCTTATACGACGGGCTGAGGCTGAATCCGAACGACGTAAATTTAGTCGTTATGCACGGAGAAGTTTCCGAATATACGCGTTCCGATATGCGCGGCGTGGTCTATTTACCCTCGCTTAGAAACAAAAACATAGACTATCTCGCGCTCGGGCATTATCATTTTTTTCAGGTCGGCGATCTGGACAAGCGCGGAATATACTGTTACAGCGGTTGCCTCGAAGGACGCGGTTTTGACGAGAGCGGCGAGAAAGGCTTTGTTTTGCTCGAAATCGACGGGAAAACCAAAAAAGTCGGATATGAATTTATCCCTTTTGCGGCGCGGCGGCTTTATGAAGTCGAGGTCGATATTTCAAACGCCGCGAGTATGTACGCGGCGGAATGCGCGGCGCTTTCCGCTCTGGAAAATATCGCGCCGTCAAGCCTCGTAAAGCTGACGCTGACGGGGAAATACGACTCCGCCCTGCGAAAAAATTCGGAGCGGCTCGCCGCCGTTTTGAGCGAAAGATTTTATTTTTGCAGGATAAAGGACAATTCGTCGCTTTTAATAAATCCCGAAGATTATTTAAACGACGTTTCGCTTAAAGGAGAATTTATGCGGCTTGTTATGAATGAAAATATTTCCGACGAGATGAAATCGCTCGTTATCGACGCGGCGTTGAACTACGGTCTGGACGAATATTGAGCTTCATAAAACAAACCGAAAAAACAAGCCGCGGAAACGGCGCGTTTCGGTTATAAAAACACGCGGGATAAAAGCGCGTGTTCAGAAGCGAAAAAAACGAGAGGCAAAAACGCTGAATTTTGCGATAAAAAAAGAGAAAAATAAGCGGTACGGAAGCGCGGAATTTTCGGAGCGCGAAGGACGACTGTATATATGAAAATAATCGAATGTTTTGCGGAAAATTTCGGAACGCTCTCGAAGGCGCGGTACGTTTTCGACGGCGGTCTGAATACCGTGTACGCCGAAAACGGAAACGGCAAAAGTACATTGGCGGCGTTTATCAAGAGTATGTTTTACGGACTCCCCGAGACAAAGCGGCGCGACGCCGGAACCAACGACAGAATAAAATATATCCCCTGGCAGGGCGGCGCGTTCGGGGGATATTTGACTTTTCTTGCGGGCGGCAAGCGGTATCGCGTAGAGAGGTTTTTCGGCGGGAAGCTGTCGGGCGGCGATGACGTATTCGCGCTTTTTGATCTTGACAGCAACAAAAAAAGCGGCGATTTTTCGGAAAACGTGGGGAGCGAGCTTTTCGGCATAAACGCCGACAGCTTTTTGCGCACGGTTTATATTCCGCAAACGCCGCCGTCCTACGGAGGAGCAAACGATTTGAGCGCGAGGCTGAATAACCTCGTTCACAACACTGCGGACGCGCACGGCTATGAAAAAACTGCGGAGAATTTGAAAATTGCCGAACGCCGCATCGCGACTACGGGTAGCCGCGGCTTGCTTTACGACGCGGAAAGAAAGGCGGCGGCTCTCGAAACGCGCCTTTCGGGATGCGAAAGGGCGGCGGAAACGGCGGCGGCAATGACGGAGGAACTGCGTGAAAAGGAACGTATAATCGCGGAGACGGAGGGGAAATTATCGCGAATACGGGAGGATATAGAAGCGTCGGGAGCTATACTCCTGCAAGCGGAGAGGCGGCGGTATTACGCGCGTTTAAAGGAGCGTCTCGAAGCGGCTGAAAAGGAAAAAAACGCGCTGGCGGCGGGCTTTCGCTCCGGCGTGCCGAAAAGGGAGGATATACGGGCGGCGTATGAAAAGAGCGTTCGGCTGATTAAAGCGGAGAGCGCGTGCCGCGGTCCTTCCGCCACGGACCGTATCGGCGGAAGCGTAAGCGCGGACGCAAACCGCGTAGGCGAACGCGGAAACGCCTATTCGGCGGATTCCGGAAAAACGGCGAATAACGCGCGCGTTATCCGCGCCGCGCTTTTAGCCGCCGCGGTCGTTCTCCTTTTGTCGGGCATAGCCATTGTGTTTTTTAATGCGGCTTTGGGAATTTCACTTTCGGGTTTAGCCGTCGTTTCGTTGATAATTCGCTTTATGCCGTTTATACGGCGCGGCTGCGAAAAGAATAAGAATAGTAATGAGGATGAGAATGGCGGAGCGGAGAACAAAAACGGCAAAGCGAAAGGCAATATGAACGCGAACGGCGTAAAAAGCGATTTCGGCGGCGCGGGGAATATTTTTGAAAGCGCAAACGAAAGCGTTGCAAATTCAAACGAAAATGCGGACGGCGTAGCCGGAACTCTCGCGGACGGTCTGAAAGGCTTTTTGTCGGAATACTTTGATTTCGGAGACGGTTATGACGGCGCGGCTTTTTTGTCGGCGGCTAAGGAATTGGAAAATCGTCTCGACGCGTATGAAAACGCGGAGCGCTCCCTCGGTATGAGCGCGAAGGAGCTGCTCGATTTTACGGATGTAAATCCGGAATATAAAGAGTTTGAAAACGGCGGTATAATACCTTCAATGACGGTGGAAATTGACGGCGGTGAAAATCCGTCGAACGCGCGCGTTGTGAGGGCGAAAGAGACGCTCGGCTTTACGGAGGTAAATCAGAAATATAAGAAGTCGGAAAACGGCGGTACGGGACTTTGCGGAATCGGAGAAATAAGCGGCGGCGCGGCATTTCCGGATATTGAAAAAATGAAAAGAGAAGAGCGTGAAACCGCCGTACTTCTGACGTCCTTGCGGCGCTCGGCGGACGCGCTCGGCGCGAAAATTGACGCGGCGTATGAGGAGGCGTCGCGGGCGGGCGAATACGCCGCCGCGCTTGCCGCGGTAACGGAGGAACACGCGGAGCTTGGCAAACGGCTGGATGCTTTGCGGCTTGCGCGGGAGCTTTTGACGCGGGCGCGCGAAAATTTGTCGGGCAGTTATTTGAAGCCGCTTTACGGCGGGTTCGCCAAATATCTAAGCCTTTTTGACGGCGGCGAAAAATTTGTGATAGATACCGACCTCGGCGTGAATGTGGAAAGCGGCGGCAAAATCCGCGAAATCGGATATTTCAGCGAGGGGACGCGCGAAATGCTTGACATATGTATGCGGTTCGCGCTTGCGGAGTTGCTTTTCAAAGACGAGCGTCCTTTTATGATACTTGACGATCCGTTCGCGAATCTCGACGACGCAAAGCTCGAGAGGGGCAAAAAATTACTCCTCGCGCTCTCGGAAGAAATGCAGATAATATATCTTACGTGTCATAACAGCCGCGTGATTTAACGGATGCGGATTTTTCGCGTTTTTTACGGCGTGCTTTTTGTTTTATCCCGCCGGTAAAAAACTTTTCAGAGGGATAAAACCGCGCTTTAAGCGGCGCGCGATATGTCTTTAACGAGTATAAAAATGAACGTTCGCAACGCGCGCTTTTTTTTATTTTCCCTTCATAACCGTATGTCTTTCCGCATATGCTTTACAAGGAAAAATCGGCGGTGATTTATGGGAAAGTTTAAAAAAAAGGGAACGGCGATTATAATATTTTCGGTAATTGCCGCAGCTACGGTAACGGCGGCGATAGTTTTGGCCGGACTCGGTAAAGACGTCGATTTGACCGGCAGCGTTTCTTACGCGGACGAATACGTCTATTTCGGGCGCGGCAAGAATTTTTCGGTTACGGTATGCGCGGGCATAGCGGAAAAAACTTTTTTGACGGACGGCAAAGCTACGGATGTCGCGGAATTTTGTAAAGTTACTCTAAATATTCTCAATTCGGCGTACTTGAAAATCACCGAATTCGAGTGCGGTGTGGATAGCGGCGGTATTTACGCGCAAGGTAAAATCGAAAAAAATCCCGTAACGCTCGAACACACCGCCCAAATAGCCGTCGCCGACGCGTCGAAAATCAAGTCGGTATACGTCAAATACACGAATGCGAAGAGCGAATCCATAGCGGTGGAGAATTTATTGCAAGGGCGGCTGTCCTCGCGGGATGCGTTTGACGCCGCGCTTAAGATTTTTGCCAAGGAAATCAAGGAGAACATCAAGAACCGCGCCTTAAAAAGGGAGATTTACATCAAATTCGTCACGGGTTACGGAGGCGAGGAGCCCTATTATTGGTACGTGGCTTTTATAGCCGGCGACAGCGATTTTTGGGCGGTTTTGATAGACGCGAAAACGGGCGAAGCCGACGCTAAAAGAACATGATTGTTTTTTGAGTTTTTTATTTATGCGGGGGAAATCTTTTGCGAACAAAAGGTTTCTCCCGCGTTTCTTTTTTCTAAAAAATATTAATATTGGGGGGAGTTCTAAAAATTCGTAATGATTTCGCCCTACCGGTATCCGCTTTTTATCGCGAAAATTTAGAACCGCCGTATTTTTAATTTAATAAATATTTCGCATGAGAAAGACGATGAAAATACCGCGAAAGGTCTTAATAGATCCGCGAAAAAGCGATAAAAAATTTTACGGCGTCGGCGACAAGGATCCGCGAAAAGGCGATAAAAACATAGGTTTTTTGGAAATAAGCGCGGTGGAATTCCCCCGCATAATCTCAAAAAACGGCAAGCGACGGAATTTCCTTTACGGCGGCAAGCAGCTTTTTTATGTCGGCGGAGGTGTTGTCACAGCCTATTCCGGCGCGCACTGCGCCGTTTTTTAACGTACCGAGAGTTTTATGGACGAGCGGCGCGCAATGCAGACCCGTCCGCACGGCGACACCGTAGCGTTCGTTCAGTATGTCGCCTACCTCGGACGACGTGAAACCGTCTATATTAAACGTAACCACGCCGTTCAAGTCGGACGGCGAGGTATAGACGGCAACGTTTTTCAGCTCCGACAGACCGCCGATGAGTTCGGACGAAAGTGTTTTTATTTTTTCCCGTATCTCCGTTTGATGCCGGAGCGTCCAAATTATACCCTCGCGCAGACCGCAAATTCCGGGCGTATTCACGGTTCCGCTTTCGAAGGCTTCGGGCGGAGTAGCCGGCTGATATACGCTGTCGCTTTCCGTACCCGTGCCGCCGAACAGTAGCGGACGCAGGGCGAGCATCGGTCTGAACGCCAAAAAACCCGTGCCTTGCGGTCCGTGCAGTCCCTTATGTCCCGCGGAGGCGAGCATATCTACGCCGCATTTTTTCATGTTTACGGGTATGTGACCCAGGGATTGCGCGCAATCGGCGAGAAACAGAAAACCTTGCCGTGCGGCGAGCGCGCCGATTGCCTCTATGTCCGCCTCCGTGCCCGTAACGTTTGAGACGTGGTTTATGCAGACGAGGTATGTGTCGGGACGCAGCGCGCGCTCTATATCCTCGGCGGTCGCTCCGCCCTTTTTCGGTTCGACGACGGTCAGGCTTATTTGTCCCGCGCGTTCCGCCTCGTGCAACGGGCGCAGGACGGAGTTGTGCGCGTTTGTCGCGGCGATGACGTGACCGCCCTCTTTGAGCGTGCCGAACACGGCGAGATTTATCGCCTCGGTACAGTTTTTTGTGAACACGACCTCGGCTTTTTCGTGTCCGACGACGGCGCGGACGGCATCTCGCGCCGACATAACCGCGGCGGCGGCGCGTATCGAGTCCGCATGCGCGCCGCGTCCCGGATTTGCCGAATCCTTGATTTCGTTCACAACGGCGCGGACTACGGAGGGGGGCTTGAATTTGCTTGTAGCCGCATTGTCCAAATAAACCATATCCCTATTCCCCCTCGTGTAAAAGCGCGCTCCGCCGAGGCTTCGACGCATATTGTTTTATAAAGATTTATGCAAAAGCGCCGAGAAAAATGCTTGCACATTATACCGCCCCGCTTAATATATTATAGTATATTATACGGAGGCAAACTATGAATGTTTACTTCTTGGCAGTATTCAGAACGCGCGACCATACGATGAGATTTAACGCCGAGCTTTTGAGGGGCGGTTTCGGAACCTCCGTCGTAAACACGCCGCGCGAGCTTCAATCCGGTTGCGGGATTTCCGTCAAATTTCAGGAACGCGCTTTGAATTACGCGAAACGGGCTTTGCGTTATTACGACTACTCGTCTTTCGCGGGTTTTTTTTGCCGCTGCGCGGACGGATATAAAAGAGTTTAAAAAAAATAAACGCGTCGAACGCGCGAACGGCGGCGGCGCATAATTTCAATTCATAACGATCGTAATTCTCCGCATTGCGAATCCGTAAGAAAATATTCGCCTAAGGATAAATACCGTTTTCACATTCTTATATTCGGATTATCGCGAATATAACCCGGCGCGGCATAGCCCATACGAAAACGCCGAAGCGGGGTTAAAGAACATTTTCGCCTCTTTTTGCGTATTATTGCAATATAAAGCGGTTTTCAAAAAAATTAATTGAAAAACGCAGTCTTGTAAAGGAGGTAAAGGCTATGTTCAATAATTACGGAGGATGCGGCTGCGGCGAAAGCAATAACGGCTGGATTTGGATACTTATTTTGCTTTTATGCTGCGGCGGAAACGGCTTTAACGACAAGCTCGGAAATTCCTGCGACATAATAATTCTGATACTTATTTTGAGCTGCGTCTGCGGCGGCGGAATCGGCGGCGGTTTTAACGGCGGTTGCAAATAGCGGCTTTCGGAAAAGCGGCGTAAAAACGCGTAAATACCGCATGAAAAAACGTATAAAAGCGTAAAAAATGTATAAAAAACGCGTGTGGAAATTATGCGGAACTACGTATGACGGCGTGATAATCACGTGTAAAAGGAAAGTGAAAGCCGCATAAAAAACGTATAAAAGCGTATAAAAATGTGAGAAAACGCGTAAAAACCGAATATGAAAACAGCGCGGAAACCGTTCTTAATCCGTTTGTTCGGTTTGCGGATATATTCCCCAAAAAAACAAATCGCCCGAAAAGTTTTTCAGAGCGGTTTGTTTGTTTTATACGTTTTTTTTAGCGTTTCACCGAAAAAAACGACCCGTTTAATTCGATGAGCGCAAATATTCGTCCGCATCGATTATACCGTCGGCGGTTTTGACGTATTGGGCGGTCTTGGTTACGGCGAGAACGGGAACGCCGGAGAGCTTTTTCAGCTCGTCCGCTACGACGTCGGCGCGGAGGTTTACCGAGTCTATATTGATTTTTATCGCGTTGCTTACGGTATAAATATTCGCGGCGTTTAAACCGGCGTTTATCGCGCGATCCGCCGTATTAGTAATCGCGGGGACAAACTCGGTTTTATTAAAGGCGGCGGCGCGGGGATTTGCCGAATCTATGCCGGATTTTACCGTTCCGTTCACGGCGCTAATATTCGTAAAGCTTAAGTCGGTTTTTATCGCATTGTCGGCGGTATGAATGTTTGCGAAAGCAAAACCGGCGTTTATCGCGTTGTTCGCGGGCGCTGCGGAGTAGATATACGGACGCGCGTCCTTTTCCTTGCCGTTACGGTTAACGTAGGGAATATGTTCTGCGGAAAGCAGGCGTTCGACGGTTTCCGCCATTATGTTCCGCGTATCCGGTCCCGCGCTTGCGTAAGGCTTATCGTATTTCGCACTTGCGTTCCGCGAGTCAAATCCGTCCGCCGGATCTTGTTCGCCGCGCTTCGCGGACAGGTCTTGTTTATTGCTGCGCTTTTCTCTTGCGTTTAGAAAACCGTGTTCAGCATCCGGTTTCCGCATTTCGAATACATAGTCGGCTGAAAAAATCTTGCCCGCGAGGTTAGGATTTTTGACGGTATAAAAAACGTTTACCGGAGGCAGAAGCGCGTGCGCCGCCGCCGCGTACCGCGCAAAAAAAACGTCCGCGTCTTCGTCCGTGTCGGCGGTGAAGTATTCGCATGCGCCGTATACGAAAAGCGGTAGAGGCGGCGAAAGATACAGCTCCGCGTGCGGGTTGAAGCCGCGCGAGTAAGCGACGTTAAGATTGGCGCGGCGAATGCCTCTGTATATCGCGCGGTATATGTCGATATGCGAAATATATACGGCGGCGCCGATTTTTTTATACTTTACCGTAAGCATAAGTTTAACCTTTTTCCCGGGACGTCGGAATGTTTTTCACGCGGAAATTTCCTCGCCTCATAATAAAAAATCTCGCGCTATTTAAACGCGCATTCGGCTCCGCAGAAATTGCATTTTTTGAAGCAGCCGTCCGTAGTCTCGCCCTCGTAGGCTTTTTCGCGCTCGCGCTCCAAATACGCCTTGCGCACCGAGAAGTCGATAAAGTCCCACGGCAGTTCCTTTCCGGCGGGGATTTCGGCAAGGTATACGGACGGATCTATGCCGCATATGCGGAATGCATCCTCCCACTTTTCGCGGTTGAACCGCTCGCCCCACGCGTCGAAAAAACAGCCCGACTTATACGCCGTTTCTATCACTGCGGAAAGCTCTCCGCCGCCTCTCGCCATCACGCATTCCAGGCGCGACGAATCCGCCGCATGATAGCGGTAGGACACGCCCTTGAAGGGTTTCAGAGCGTTCTTTAAAAGGTTCTGCTTCGCGGCGGCGTCATCCTCGCTTATCATACGCTCGCGCTGAAAAGGAGTGAGCGGTTTTGGGATGAAAACGGACGTGCTGACAGTGACCGTTAGGTCGTTTCTGCGATTGATTTCGCGGTACAGAGCGCGGATTTTTTTGACGATTTCGACGATACCGAAAAGGTCATCCTCGGTTTCGGTGGGGAGCCCTATCATAAAATACAGCTTGACGTTTCTGTATCCGTTCAAAAAAGCTTGAGTTATGGACGAAGTTATATTTTCGTCCGATACGTTTTTATTTATTACGTCGCGCAGACGTTGCGTGCCCGCCTCTGGCGCGAAAGTGAGAGAGCTTTTGCGCGAGGAATCCGTGTATTCCGCGAAAAAACTGTCTAACCTGAGAGAGGGAAGGGAGAGGTTTATATGCCGTGCTTTGACGACGGGTTTGACGTTGTCCATAAGCTCTTTGAGTCCGGAATAATCGCTTGTGCTGAGCGACGCTAGCGTGATTTCGTCGAAACCCGTGTTATCTATCAGCGAAAAAAGAATTTTTTTGACGGTTTCCAAACGCCGCTCCCTTATCGGACGGTAGAAAAACGCCGCCTGACAAAAACGGCAACCGCTCCGGCAGCCTCTGTACAGCTCGACGACGGCGCGGTCGTGGACGATCTCGATATTCGGGACGAGGGGTTTCAGAGGCGGGAGGAGCGCGTCGAAATCCTTTACGAACGCTTTTTTGACGGGCGTTCCTTTCGGCAGCGAGGGTATGAAAAAGCCGCGTATGCTCGCCGCGTCTTTCAAAAAATCCGCCTTTTTGAACGCGCCGCAGTTCTTATGCTTACGGTACAATTCGCCGAATTCGGCTGTCGCCGTCTCGCCCTCGCCTATCAGCACGGCGTCGAAAAAATCGGCGTATGGCATGGGATTGACGGAACAGGGTCCGCCGCCGATTATAACGGGGAAATCCTCGCCGCGCTCCTTCGCGTAAAAGGGAATTCCCGCGAGGTCGAGCATATATAATATATTAGTGTATATCAGCTCGTGCTGTACCGAAAAGCCGAGTATGTCGAAGTCCTTTAAAGGTTTTTTCGTTTCTACGGACATAAGAGGAATATTTCGCTCCCTTATAGCGTCCGCGAAATCCGTCCATGGCGCGAAACACCTCTCCGCGACAAAATCCTCGCGCGAGTTTACCGACGAATATAAGAGGGCGAGTCCGACGTTGCTCATGCCTATCTCGTATGTCTCGGGAAAGCAAAAACACATACGGACGCCTGCTTTTTTGTTCATATCGGGGAGATTGTGCTCGCCGCCCGTATACCTGCCGGGCTTTTCAACTTTTTTTAACAGCTCCGAAAACGCGTGCGTAATTCCGGAGGAATTTGAGAAATCCGATTGCATAACCGAATTATACTCCATACGCGGACAAAAAGTCAAGGAAAACCGCAATTAAAAACGGAACGGACGTTTTCGGCGCGCGGCGGGAACGGGCAAAAAAATAGACGGCAAGTTTTTCGATAATGACAAAACGCAAAAAAATACAAGCGGCGTATATTCGGAAACCGGTAAAATGTCGTAAACGGAGAAGTAGAAGCCTTTACGTCAAACGGACGGAAAATAAATAGTGTTTTTGCTTTACGTTAAAAATTTTTTTAAGTTTTTTCAAAGTGAAAGGTAAATCGTGTTTTATTTCTTTCAATTAAAAGCAATAAAAGTTTTTTTGAAAGAGACGGGAAAGGGGGAATCTTTTGTTCACAATAAGGTCCCGTTCGCATAAACATAAATATATTTTTTAAAAAGATTTTTCCCGCGTAATTAAAAAAAATCAAAGAGAAGTTTTACGAATTCTATATTCTGTTTTTGAAACTTTCATTACCAAGGAATATATTCCCACGAACACGATAAATATTTCCAGCCGTCCCAGAATCATTCCTATCATCTCGACAATCAGCGTCGGCGTATTCGACGCGGCGGTCAGTCCGTTCGATATACCTACGGTGCCCAACGCGGAGGCGAACTCGAACATACTTCTAAATAAATCCGCGTCCGGATTAAAAAGCGCGACGAGGAGCGTTCCCGCGAACAGAATAAAAAGATACGACGCGGTGAAGCCGAGCGTTTCCGAGACGGTTTCGGAATCTATGAGGTATTTTCCTTGAACCTTGTTGTATTTTAAACGCGTTATCTTATTTGACGGGCGTAAACGTTTCCCCGCGCCGCTCACGGCGGCTTTCAGCAATATATGCACGCGAAAGAGTTTGACGCCTCCCGCGGTAGAGCCTGCGCCGCCGCCGATTATCATCAGAATGAACAGCAAAAACAGCGCGGGCGGTTGCCATGAATAATAGTCGGCAATCGTAAAGCCCGTCGTTGAAAACGAGGTTATGACCGCGAAAACCGCGTTGTGCAGTTCCCGGAAAAACGGCGCGCCCGAGCCGTCCGTCGCCGAGTTATACGCCGCGATAAATATTGAAAACGACGCCAGCAAAACAAGCATAAACCGTATTTCGCTCACGGCGAACACGCGTTTCAGCTTTCCCTTGACGACGAGCAACAGCACGGCGAAGTTCGTGGCCCCCGCAAGCATCAATACGGACGTAACGATTTCGATTCCGAGACTGCCGAACGCGCCTATGCTGTCCGCGCGCGTTGAAAATCCGGCGGTCGAGAGCGCGCTCATCGCGTGGCACGCCGCTTCGAAAAAATTCATTCCGAAAACGACGTACGATACGACGCCGCCCGCCAAAAATCCGTTATAAAGCAGAAATATCGCGCGCGAGGTCTTGCGCAGATTCGGCATAATTCTGTCCGGATGCCCCTCGGCGTTGAAGAGATTGACCTCCTGCTTGCCCTGAACAAGCATGTTGACCATAAGAATAAAGCCCAGTCCGCCGCAATACTGCATAAAACTTCTGTAAAACAAGAAAACTTTCGGCATATTTTCGACGTCCGAGAGGGTCAGCCCCGTCGTGGTCCAACCGCTGACCGATTCGAACAGCGCGTGAAACGGGCGAAGCTGTCCGCCGATAATAAACGGCGCGGCGCCGAGTATCAGGGCGAAAAGCCAAGCGAAAAGCACGGGCGCGCTATCGCGCCGCAACGGCGACTGCCACTCTCTTTCGACATCGTTTTTTTGCTTCGCGCAAATTCCGACAACCGCGCCCGAAACTACGGCGAAAAGCGCGGGAATCAAAAAAGCTGGCGCGTATTTCAGGTCTGCGGTAAAAAACGCGGCGCAGACGGGCACCAGCAACAAAAAGCCTATAAAAATAACGAGCTTGCCGTAGACGTTGCCGCGCGAAATCTTATCTGCGGCTTTGCGGACAAGCTCCGCCGTTTTTTCGAGAAATTTTTTTATAGAAGCGGTTACTTTTTTTTTATCCATACACGGTTTTATTAATTACTGCGTTCCGTCGCTTATCAATTGTCTTTTATCGGTTGCCGCCGTTCTCTTTCGCAATTGATTATTGCTCGTTAATTGCGGCATTATCTTGTTCGTTTTTATTAATTACAATGAGGTTTTATATACACCGACGTTAAGCTTTTGGGAAAGGAATGCGTATGAAGTTTTTTGTAAACAAAAGACGTCATACGCGTAAATTCAAAAAACAATAAAATACTCCTCATTTATTGCCCGTCAATTCTTTTATTTCCTGAATATCGTTTTGGTCGGTCGAGATAATCATCAGCACGTCGCCGGCGTGTATTTTCGTTTCGCCGCGCGGCACGACGACTCTGTCGCCTCTCATAATACATCCCACGACGACGTTATGCGGGAAAGCAAGCTCCATAAGCTTTTTATCCGCGGCGGGCGCGCCGACGGCGACTGGCGTCTGTGAGATTTTTATTCGTCCCGCGCCTATGGATACGAGAGTTTGCATTTCGTCCATAACCGCCTGTTGTTCGATTATCGCGGAGACGGCGGAAATCGCGCACACGACGGAATCTATACCCATTCGGTAAAAAAACTCGACTTTTTTGGGGTCTGAGACGAGGGCGACGGTTTTTTTGACCTTAAATTTTTTTTTGCACAGCTCGCATATGACAAGGTTGTCGTCGTCGCTTCGCGTCAGCGCGATCGCTATGTCCGCGCCGTATATGTTCGCGTCGGCGAGAACCATTGGCACGGTTCCGTCGCCGCAAAAAACGTTGAGCTTTTCGGCGTCGGCGAGGACGCGGCTCTCGTCGGGCTCGCGGTTGATGACCGTAACGCCGTAGCCCTTTTTAATCAGCGACGCCGCCAAGGCTTTCGCCTTACTGAACCCGCCGATCAAGAACACCTTTTTTTTCATACCGCACCGATTCTCCCGCTATACGCGCTACGCTTTTTTACGGCGCTTTTTATACGTTTTTAACGTATCTTTTTTTGCGTTTTTGCTACAATTTTCACGTGTTTTCCGCACATTTTTGGCCGTAACTATCACATATTTTTTCGCGTTTTTAGTTGTGTTTTTTATTGTAATTTTCACACGTTTCTTTACTGCTTTTTTCACGCAATCGCATCGTAAAAACACATTTTATTATTATTTTTTAAGATTTTTAAATGTGCTTTGTTGTTTTTTCGTGCCTTTTAACGTTTATTTTCACATTTTTAAATGTCTTTTTTGCGCGTTTTTTTACGCGGATATATTCCGAAAATACCCGTTTCTTTGCGACTATTTGTATATATTTTTCGCGCTTATTTTCACATTTTTAACGCACTTTTTCACGCGAGTACGTCCCGAAAAAACACCGACTTCGCAATTATTGTTATGTCTTTTTCGCGCTTTTTTATTATTTTTTATACTTTTTAAACGTCTTTTTTGCGCGTTTTTTATATGAATACGCCCGAAGAAAATACGGATCTTAGGCGTTTTTATTCTCTTCCCGCGTTCTTTTTCCTTTTCGGCGTATACTTTACACGCTTTTTTCGCGTTTTAATGCGTTTACTGAAATATGCGGCTTACAAGCCTTTTTGCAGAAGCGAATTTATCTCGTTCGCCGAAAGGCGCGCCGGACAAACCGTGCTTATGTTTAAACCCTCGTAGGCGTACGCTCGCTCAGGCTCGTAAAGTCTGGCTATAACGTTATCCGCGCCGTAGCGGTCTTTTATCAGCTGGGCAATCAAAATATTCGTGTTGTCGTTATTCGTTACGATAACGACCGCCGCCGCTTTATCCGCGCCCGCCTCGTTCAAAACGTGCAATTCCGTCGCGTCGCCGTTCAGCGTAAGCCCGCCGTATGACGACGAAAGCTTTTTAAAAGCGTCGTTATCCTTGTCTATGATAAGCACGCTCCTGCCGCCGTCCGACAACGCGTCCGCGACGCTCGCGCCCAAACGCCCGCAGCCTATGACGATAACGTAATCGTTCTTTTCCTTTTTTTCTTTTAATCTTTTCATAATATTTCTGTCTATCAATCCCGTTATTATCGCAAAAGAATTACGGTTTATCTTTTCGATAATCTCCAATTGGCTTTATGTTAATTCATGTAAGTTCGGAAATTATGCCGTTATACGCGCGTAACGTTTTTTTTGTCTCTTTTTATGCTTCGCGTTTAACGCGCTCGCGCGGGGGAAGGATATCGAGCGGAGAATTTAAGAAGGATAAAAATAGAATCCGTTATAAGGCGGCGCGCTTGCATTCGCGCGTCTGCCGTGCGCGGCGCAAATCCGAAGCGGTATTATTCGGTCAAATTATGCCAATTATGCCGAAACTTCGGGCGTCTATCAAGCGAT
>JAISOS010000074.1 GCA_031275485.1 Clostridiales bacterium
AAAGCATTCAAAATACCGGCAAGCCCTTACCTCAACCGCCGAAAAAAATTCCTCCCGAGAACCGCGTTGATTGCGGCGATACTGAACCTGAATTTGGGTTATTGAATAAGTCTATTGAATAAAACTCTAAAATTACAAACAAAATATTGAGGTTTTCCGTAAAAGAACGCGCGGTAAACCTTATTGTAAACAAAAGGTTTACCGCGCGTAAAAATTTCGACATAAGAACCCTCTTCTCGTTTTTATTTCGCGTACTCGACGCTTCTGAGCTCGCGGATAACGTTGACTTTAATTTGACCTGGATAATCCAACTCGTTTTCGAGTCTGTGCGCGATTTCTTTCGCGAGAAACACGGTTGTCCCGTCGTCAACCTCGTTCGGTTTGACGATAACGCGGATTTCGCGTCCCGCCTGAATCGCGTAGGATTGCTCTACCCCGTTGAACGAGTTCGCTATATTCTCGAGTTTTTCAAGCCTCTTGACGTAGTTCTCGACGGATTCGCGTCTCGCGCCAGGTCTCGCGCCCGATATGGCGTCCGCCGCCTGAACGAGAATCGCCTCTATCGTTTCGGCTTGAATTTCGCCGTGATGGGCGGCTATGCAATGCACTACATCTTTGGATTCCTTATATTTTTTAGCCAGATCCACGCCTATCTGGATATGCGTACCCTCGACGGTGCTGTCCACCGCCTTTCCTATATCGTGCAAAAGTCCGGCGCGTTTGGCGATTTTCACGTCCGCGCCCAGCTCGGTCGCCATCGTGGCGGCGAGACTCGCGACCTCCAAGGAGTGCTTCAAAACGTTCTGACCATAGCTCGTGCGGTATTTCAAGCGTCCCAAAAGCTTGACCAGCTCGGGATTGAGCCCGAAAATTCCCGCTTCGAAAGCGGCGGACTCGCCCGTTTCCTTTATACCCGACTCCACGTCTTTTTTGACGCGCTCGACCATCTCCTCGATTCTCGCGGGATGGATACGCCCGTCCGCGATAAGCTTTTCCAACGTAATCCTCGCGATTTCGCGCCGCACGGGATCGAAGCCCGACAACGTAACGACGTCCGGGGTGTCGTCGATTATGAGATCCACGCCGGTCGCGCTTTCAAGAGCGCGGATGTTCCTGCCCACTCTTCCTATGATTCTGCCTTTCAGCTCGTCGTTAGGCAACGGCACGACGGAAACGGTAATTTCAGACGCGTATTCCGTCGCGCATTTTTGAATCGCCTGTCCGACGATTTCCTTCGCGCGTTTCATGCCCTCTTCTTTCGCGTTGTTCTCGATTTCGCGGACAATATTCGCCGCGTCGCGTTTCGCCTCGTCCGCAAGCATCTCCGTCAAGCGGTCTTTAGCCTCCTGCTTGGTCAATTCGGCGACTTTTTCCAGCTCGGCAATCATCTTTTCGTTAGCGCGGTTCAATTCCGCCTCGATTTGACCCAAATCCGCTTCTTTTTTCAAAATGTCCTGCTTCAGCTTCTCGACCGTCTCGCGCTTGGCGTCAAGTTGCTGCTCCTTTTTATCGAGTAGCTCCTCCTTTTGCGCTATACGCGTTTCCGTCTTTTGAATTTCGCTCCGCCTTTCCTTCGTTTCTTTTTCAAATTCCGCCTTGAATTTTTCCTTTTCCTCCTCAAACTCCGCCCTTAACCTGTGCTGCTCCTCTTTTGCCTCCAATAAAGCCTCTTTTCTGAGATTTTTCGCTTCTATCGCGGCATCCTCTCTAAGCTTCGCCGCATCCTCTTTCAGCCGCGCCGCGTCCTCCCTAGCCGTGCCTATTTGGGTCTTCGAGAACCTCTTAAGCACGAAAAAGCAAACGCCGCCGCCGACAATCAGACCGATAACGGTAAATAAAGGAATTGCAACTTCCAACGCAAGAACGGAGATAAACTGTGATACCATAGTTTCATTACCTCCGTTAATTGAAATTTTAAAACGAATTCGCATTTATCAGAGACGCCGCAGACCAAAAGTGAAGCCGTCAAAATATACCGGCGCTCCAAAAAATTAAATTCTTTTTAATTATAACCGATATAAAAGCATAAGTCAAGCCATTTTTGAAATTAGAAGTGGACATTTAGCAAGTTTTATGATATAATAACAGGACAAAGGATTCGCGGCAAGCATCGGATCGCGGATTTCACCTGCCATTCCCTTAGGCGCACGCACTCCGCGAAGCCGTATTCGCGAGGCTTGCCGTCGTACAGACATAAAAGATCTGCCGGAATGCCGCGGCGAAAAAATGACCGCGCCGCACCCGCAACACGTGACGAAATACGCAAGCGCGAAAGTAACGGACAAAAGACAAAAATATATAACGAGAAAGAAACAATCGATAAAATGTACGCAGGGAAAAGAGTAATCGAACAACCGATAAAACGCGTATTGAAAAACGAGACTTTGAAATCGTATCCTCCCCGTGAGAAAAGATGGCAAAAGCAGGACAAATCAAAAATGAACGACAAAAAATATACAAAAAAAGCCTTGTTTGTAGCGCATTTCAATCAAAAATAAACGTTTTCAAAGAGAACATGAGGAAAAAGATAATTTGCCGCTTTCATGAACGGAGATTTCCCGTTGCGTAAAAGATCCTCTCATATAAAAATCTTTCGTCAGGCCGTTCCGTTGGCGGCGTTCGAGCGTTCACGGATCGCGCGGCGCCATGTTTCGGATCCGATTACGCCGTCGGCGGCAAGTCCGAAATAGCGTTGGAAGGCTATGACGGCGTTTCTGAACGACTCGTCGAAAAGCCCGTTCGCGGCGACTTCGGGGATTTGAGGGTAGTAGCGGCGTAATTCGCCGAAAACCAGCTGCATGGTTTTTACGTCCGGACCGACGCTGCCCAAGCGCAACGGCTCGCCGGGATACGTGAATGTTTCTGACTGCAAGCCCTTTATAAGGTTGTAAATCCTGACGATTTGCCCCCATGTTTCGGGTCCGATTGCGCCGTCGGCGGGGAGCATAAATTCATTCTGAAACGACCGCACGGACTCCTCCGTCGCACCGTCGAAGTTGCCGTTGACCACAAGCGGAAGTACGGAATTGTAGGCTATTCTTATCGCGCTAAGGTACTGTTGCATGAGCCGCACATCCGGGCCGCCGTCGCCGGGTATAAGCGGCGCGCCCGGATATGGCGGTCCGGCGGGCGCGGCCGCCGGACCGCCGCCGTTATCCGGAATTTTCACGACGCCGTCGTTAAAAATGCCGTTGTAGACGGAATAAAGCATATTCCACGTACTCGGACCGACGACGCCGTCTGCCGTCAGCCCGAAATATCTTTGGAATTCCGTAACGGCGTTTTGGACCTCGTAGCCGAAATAGCTGTCTTTTATAACGGGGGGAACGGAGGTATAGAAAGGCTCGATAGCGTCCAGAATGAATTGTAGCTCGAGTACGCCCTCTCCGCTCATACCCTGTCTCAAGACCGAGGTCGGCGGATTCAATCCTATACCTATTCTCTCACCCTCGCTGTCTATTTCGCCGAGCTTTATGACTCCCACGTATACGAAGGATATTTTGTACCACGTCGCGCGTCCGACTATGCCGTCGCGCGTGAGATTGAAGGTGTCCTGAAAGGTTCTGACCGCAAGGTCGGTGTCCGCGCCGAAGGAGCCGTCCGCGTCGTCTATGCGCGGAATCAAAGGGTAGTTGATCCTTATGCGCCTGAGATAATTCTGTATCAGAGCGACCTCCGCGCCAGCGCTCCCTATTCTAAGCGCGTAACCGGGATAGCTCTCGCTGATTCGCGCTATGTTCTCCGTGGACACAAGCTCCAAATCGTTGTCGTAATAATACCGTAATATCTCCACCGGCTCCAAGCCCTGCTCGGCTAGACTCACCGTACCCCATTGCGACAGCCCCGAGCACACCGACGTCGTGCCGTTGCAATATTGCGTAAAGTAGGGATTCCGAAAACCCACGCGCCGCGCGTACACGTTAAAAACCTGATCGACCGTGTTGGAAATGCTCTCGAATATGTTGCGCCCCTCCACATAATATTGGTCGTAAGCCGTCGAATTCGTAATATCGAAATTGTACCCCCTGCTCCTGTACCACTCGGTGTAAATGCGGTTCAACGCGAAGGTTACCTGACAATGTATGTTAGCCAAAATCGCGTTCAGCGGCCATGTGGGGAAAATTTCGCTACTCGCGACGTTTTTTATGTAATCTTCGAAGCCCACCTGCACATTGCGCGCCGCGTTGTTGTTCGGCGTACCCAAATGCACGGTCAGGTATTCGGGAATATATACGTCCTTTAATATGCGGTTGGGTAGCGTGTATTGTAGCTGGCTTGTGGGTAGCAACAGTCCGAACGGCGGAATGTCTATTTCCTCGTTCGCATCTTCGTTCGCGTCCGCGCCGTCGGCGGCGTCGATTCGCGCGGCGCTCTGTCCGACGTTTTGTCCTCCGTTCCGCATGCCGCTTTGTCCGCGGCCTACGGGATGCAAAGCGACGGGAAGTATAGAGCGTTCGGCGTCCACGATCTCCGCGTTCCTCACCGTAACGGTTCTGTAACCCGCGTGCGAAATTATAACGTCGTAGGTTTCGTACGACACGCCTTTAAATTCCCTGTTGACCAAAACGCCCGCCGAGGGCGCGTACAAGGTAAACACGCCAGTCCTGCCGTTTTTGTCGGTGTACGTATCGTAAAGAACCTCCCCGCTTCTAGTGAAAATCCGCACGTAAGCTCCGTCCACAGGCAAGGCGTTGCCGGCGGTCTGCACGTTGACGGAAAAAAATCCCCTTCCCATAAAATATCCTTTAAAAAAATTTTATTTATTATAATATATTAATCGGATAAAAAATAGGTGCTTTAAATTACGCCGCAGGAATTTTTTTGAATTTTTCAAATTAGCGCGCGCGAAACTTTCCCCAAAAACTTATCGTTTTTTACTTTAAAAAAATACGCGGGAGAAACCTTTTTTTGAACAAAAGGTTTCCCCCGCGAAAACAAATCTTACTTTCCTACCGTTCTCTCACTTTTTTTGCCTAAACCGTCAATCGTGACATTTCCCGTTGAAAGGCGTCCGCCGCAGTTTTCGCCTCGCTTATATCGGCGGCGGGAGCGGGTTTGACCTTATAATAGCCCTTATCCGACATAGCGTTATAGACGTTCAACTGCGCGTTCTCCGCCTCGCCGAAATTTTTTGACAAAATCCCTCTCAGCGTCGGACAGGACGCCTCCGTAATAAATTCGCCGTAGCTTTTCACTATGGTCTTTTCGATATTCAGCATTTCCTGCAAATAATCCTTCTCCGTAAAATTCATAGCGTTCATAGTCTTTACTCCTTCGATAGGAACGACATTAGGTCGTCGAATCTTTTTTTGTGGCTCTCGCCCGTCGATTTGAGCATTTGTTTCACTTTTTTGTCCGTAATATTCTGACTGACGGACGCGCAGTTTTTGTAAGCGGCTTGCTCGTAGTTGAGAAGATCCGACAGCGCGGCAAGCTCTTTTCCGGTAATTTGTGCCATAGTAATACCCTCCTTAATGTTTATGAGAAAATTTTGCGCATTCGCCGCATAAAATATACGTCGTTTTTTGTTTTTTGTTTTAAAAATTATTCTGAGAAAACCTTTTGCGAGCTTATCGGACGCGGTTGGAACGCCTTTATTCACGGATATTTCGGCAAAAAGCCCCGCCGCGTCTTTACATTAGTATTCTTTGAAAAATCCGCCGCTCTTCCACAAAGCGCTTATTTGCCGCGGTACGGTTAAGGCGTGTTTGCATAAAGCGCAAACGGCGCGTTTTTTGCGCTCATTTGCCCCTTTCGGCGTCGTTAAACGCCTCTAAGGGCACGGAAACCGTCCAAAATCCTCCCGTTTCCGTTTGCGCGAACATTCCATAATGCTTCCCTCCGCCCATTCCAAAAAAACTCCGGCATACGGTCGCTGTGAATCGAAACCGCTCGAATACAGCCGTTGAATTTTTCGCCGTGAGGGCTTTTTGCGATACGGAAAACGCCGTCTTGTCCGCCGCTTACGGCGAACAAGACGGCGTTCAGTTTGCTTTATTATATTTCATAACGATTGTATTTCAAAATTATACTCGCGGATTTATGTCTCCCGTTATTTATTCAATTTATCCGCTCATATTACGATCTTCCGTTTCTTAATCCGGTTCGTCCTCTTTATTCTCCGTTTTTTTTACTTTATTTGCTTTCAGTTTTTTTATCAGCGCGTCAACGACGAACTCTATGCGGCGGGCTGCGGATTTATATGCGGAAATATCTCCGCCGTAAGGGTCCGAAACGTCGCAGCCGCCCGTCAGGTCCGCCGCGCTGAGGATTTCGCATTTTACGTCTCCGTTACCTTCCGACGGATTGTCTATCTCCTCCGCGCCCCGCGCGGTCTGTTCGCTGAGTTTTCCGCCGTTTTGCGCATCGTTTCTCTTGATCGTCTCCAACCGAACTCCGCCGTTTTTTACGCCGCTTCGCTCCGTTATTTCCCGCCGGAATTCGTAGCGCGGCATACCGTTTTTTTCAGTTATTTCCCGTCGATTTTTTCCGTCTTGTACGCCGCGCCCGCTTCCGCGGCAATCCGTTCCGCCGTAGAAAAATTCGGAGCTTACGCGCCGTGCGCCGGAAAAGGTTTCGAAGGCGGACTCGGAGAGGCCGAACGCCTTATCTTCGACGGCCGATTTTTGCGGAACTGTCATACACACGACGTAATCGTATTCTTTAAGCATTTCAAAAGACAGGTATCTGCTTCGGAATTTATCCGTTGCGGCGGCGTCCGTTCCGTAACGTTCGGCAAGAGTCCGCGCTGCGTATTCGGACATTTTCCCGCCGTCGAACGCGCCTATTCCCGCCGATTCCGCGCGCGCGTCCACACCGTCTTTCGCCGCCCTTAAATTGAATATAAATTCCGCCATAGGAGAACGGCAAATATTACCGGTGCATACGAACAAAATTTTTTTCATACTTCCAGCGTTACGCCTCCGTTCGTTTTTTATTTGTTTTTATTTTTTTGATTAAAGCGTATTCGCGTAAAAGGAAACGGAGATTTTTAGGCGGTTTTTCGCGCCTTTCGAGGCGTTTAACGGCGCGCGGGGAAATAACGGCGCCGAAAGAAGCAAATAAGCGCAAAAAACGCCCTCGCGCGCTCTGCGCGAACGCGTTCCGGTTGATTTATTCAATCCGCTTTTTGTAATCAGTTGTCGCCTTAAAATCTTTATCTTCCGATTCGTTTTTGATTTCCGATATAAAACAAAGGCGGTTTGAATTTCTAAGCCGCCTTTGTATTTCGTATAACCGTAATCGGATTTTGAGTTTGCCGCTATCGGAACCCGCGTTACGGTCCGCATCCTCCCGCGCTATTTTTTCTCCCGACGATCGGTCGTCAAAAACACTTCGGCGAGCGCAAATCTTCTCGAAAATCCGATATTTTTTACTTTATCGGTACGGTTTTTTTATAATAACCGAATTTATTACCGCTTTAAAGCGTTTCACTACGTCCGTCCGTTTTAAATCCGCTTTTTCCGACGGCCTTATTCAGTCTGTTCAGAACCGACGCGCCCGCGCCGCTCGTCTCGGGCGACTCGCAAATAATCGTATCCGACGAGGTCTCGGCAAGCCTGAGGAGCGCGTATATCTTTTTCGCGTAACCCTTGGCGTCGTCCGGTATGACGAAAATATTTCTGCTCCCGTAATACGGCGCGTTCGACGCCTTGACTATCAGCGCAACATTTTTGCCCGCCGCCGCCGCCTCGTCGTAAAACGCCGCCGCCTCGCCGCGGTTTCCGGTAAGACGCAGCTCGGCGTTCGGCGAATAGTGCCTGTATTTCATTCCGGGAGCCTTCGGAGTCTCCGCACGGCATTCGACCTCCGCGACTTCTTTCAGCGTTTTTCTCAGCATATCGAGGGTTATCGCGCCCGGACGCAAAATTACGGGCGTATCCCCCGTCAAATCTAAAATCGTGGATTCTATTCCGACCGAACACTCCCCGCCGTCGATTATCATAGGAATTCTGCCGTTCAAATCGGCGAACACATGCTCCGCGGTCGTCGGGCTGACGTGCGCGGAAATATTCGCGGAAGGCGCGGCGATAGGACAGCCGCTTTTTTTGATAAGCTCGGCGGCGGTCCTGTGACGGGGAAACCTGACGGCGACGGTATCGAGACCGGCCGTTACCGCGTCGCTTATTTTTTTATTTTTGTGCAAAACGACGGTCAAGGGTCCCGGCATAAATTTCTCGTAAAGCAGATAAAAATCGTCGGGTATGCCCACGGCTATACTTTCTATCATATTCATATTTTCTATATGAACTATGAGAGGATTGTCCGCCGGTCTGCCCTTCGCCGTGAAAATACCTTCGACGGCCGCGCCGTCGAAGGCGTTCGCGCCCAGTCCGTAAACCGTTTCGGTAGGAAAAGCGACTACTCCGCCGCTTTTTATCAGATCGGCGGCGCGCTGCATCGCTTTTTTGTCGTTGGAATTGATAATTTCGGTAATCATAATTTTTTTCTTCTTAACGTTTCGTTTTATATATTATAACACAAATTTTCCGATTTTGCAACATATTTCTTTAAAAGAGTTTTTTCGGAATTTTTTGCGCGGAGGAATAAAAAGGGGGTTTAGGGCGGCGCCGCGCGGTTTTGCCGGCGTAATAAAGACAAAGCCCGACGCGTTAAAGCGCGCCGCGCGGCGAACCATTTGTCGCGGCGCGTCCGTCCGAATCGCGGCTTCGGCGAAAGAAGCCGACAATTTACGCTCTCAAATTTCAAATATAAGAGATTTTGCCGTAATTTTAACGTTTTTACGGCGAATTTTTATTGACAAGAATTTTATATGTGGTATAATAAATATTAACGCTACGCTAGCCGAAAGACGCGGCGCGTTTACGCGGCCGGAAACGAACGGACCGCAGTCGGTTTACGCGCCGCGCTAAACGCGTTTTTGACGACGCTCGCGCTCGCGGCGCGTTAAAAAAACGACGCGCCGTCCGCCGTAATGAACGGCGGAGCCGACGGCAAGAAAAAGAACGGCGAATACCGCGAAAGACGAAACCCGCATTATTTCGTTTACGCGCGCGGGGTTTTGAAATTTATAAAAAAATATAAAAATACAATCGTTCGTTGCGAATTTGGATCGCGCTTTAAAGATAAATCTTGAATTTTTTGCCGTTTGCGGCGAAAAAGCGGCGTTTAGTTTGCGCTCCTATATTCCATAACGACTGTAAAGGGAAAATTATGAATTGTCTGATAATCAACAATCCCGTGAGCGGGCATTCCAAAACCGAAAAAGAAATTCGGCATATAAAGGCGTTATTGGAGAAAAAATATGAAACCGTGGATATTATAACCACAAGCGACACGCTGAACGCGGCGGACATTTCGAGAGACAGCCTCGGAAAGTACCACACATACGTAATTCTCGGCGGCGACGGCACGTTCGGCGAAACTATGAGCGGACTCGCGGGCAAGCCGAACCGCCCTGTCATAGGCTACATACCGAGCGGCACGATAAACGACATCGCGCGCGCCCACAAGATTCCTTTCAATTACAAAAAAGCCGTCGAGGTCATTCTGACGGGCAAAACCGTCGCGAGAAGTTCTATGTTTTGCAACGGCGTGCCCGTGGGCTTTTTGATTGCGTCTGGTATCTTCACAAGCGTGCCTTACACGACAAAACAGGCGGTAAAGCGCAAAATCGGCAAGCTTGCCTACTATATAGACATTATTTTCCGCGACAAGGGCAGACGCGGCGAGGATCTCCGTGTGTCCTTCGACGGCGAAGAGCATAAGGGACGTTTTATCTTCGCCGCCGCCGTCAACAATTCGCATGTGGGCGGCTTGCGTCTCACGAACGTACCGTTCGACAACGACGGAAGCTTCTATATCGTTCTCGTCAAAAGAGACGAAGGATCGCTCGGATTGATAGCCGCCTTGGCGACCATGGTCGGTACTTTTTTGAAAAAAATAGAAAACGCGGGCGAAACGAAGCGCGTCGTCGTCAAAAAAACCGCCGCCGTAAAGATAAAAAGCCTGTCGGACACGGTGTGGAATACGGACGGCGAAAAAGGTCCTGCGGGCGACGTGGAAATAACCTACGCGCAAGACCAGTTTGAATTAATCGTGCCGAATTAAAAGGCGTCTTTCAGCCGGAATTTTTTATCGTGGCGATTATAAAAACGGAATTAAAAAAAATTAAAAAAACGAGCTGAAAATAATTTTAAAAAACCGTGAAAAACGCGAATATTCCGTATGGGAAACAACTCGAAAACGCGAAAAACCGCATGAAAAACCGACGGAAAAACGTATAAAATTATATGAAAAATTGCAAAAAAACGCGTGAATACCTATCCGATTAATAGCCTGAATCCGTTCGGATATAAACCTAATAATTTAAACGTCGAGGATTTGCCAATATGAATTGCTTAATCATAAACAATCCCGTAAGCGGTCATTCCAAAACCGAACGGGAAATTCAAATAATAACGGAAAAACTCAAAACTAAATTCGCCCCCGTCGACGTTCAAACGACGACCGAAACGCTGACCGCGCAAATTATTTCCGAAAACAACGTCGGAAAATACGGTTTGTTCGTCGTTCTGGGCGGCGACGGAACCTTCAACGAGGTGCTCAGAGGCGTCGCCGGTAGAGACCGAAGACCGCTGATCGGCTACATTCCGAGCGGAACCGTCAACGACTTCGCCCGCACGGAGGGTATACCTCTCGACTACAAGGAGGCGACGGACGCGATCATAAACGGCGAGCCTAAGCCGCGCGGCGCGATGTTTATAAACGGCATACCCGCCGCCTATCTCGTCGCCGCGGGTATGTTCACCTGCGTAAGCTACACCACCGACCAAAACAGAAAACGTAAAATCGGTAAGCTCGCCTACTATATCGAAGTCCTGTTCCGCGACAGCGGACGGCACGGTATTTCCCTCGAAACCGAAATAGACGGCGAAAAGCATTCCGGACTGTTCACTTTCGTCGCCGCGTTGCACAACGAGCACATAGGCGGTATGCACGTTTCGCGGGCTAAACTCGAAAACGGCGATCCGTTTTATCTGATTTTGGCAAAGAGGAAAAAAGGGATTTTCGGACTCTTCGCTTCCCTGTGCTCGATGGCGAACGTCTACGCGAAAAAAATAGAGAACGCGAAAAATACTAAACGTATAGTCGTCAAAAAAACCGACGGCGCGACCCTGAAAGCTCTATCGGAAATACAATGGAATATCGACGGCGAAAAAGGTCCGGCCGGCGACGCCGTCATCACATATAAACCGAACCAATTCGAGCTGGTGCTACCGCGTAAGTAGATATTTTTCGATCGAGGGAAATTTACGCGGCGGTAATCTTTTGCCCGCAAAAGGCTTCCCCCGCGTAAATTTTATATAAAAATACCGCTAAGATTTTTGGAGGACAAACAATGCTGCCGCATACTAAAACGCCAGAGGCAATCGCCGAGGAGCTGGGTTCCGATTTAAAGCTTGGCGTAACTCCCGAAAGGCTTCCCTACCTCGCCGGGAAATTCGGCGAAAACAAGCTTACCGAAGCCAAGAAAAAGAGCGCGTTTATAAAATTCCTCGAGCAATTCAAGGACGTTATGATAATAATTCTGCTCATTGCCGCCGCCGTATCCTTTGTTCTCGCGGCGATCGAGGGCGAGCTTAAAGAGTTTTTCGAGCCGGTTCTGATCGTATTTATCGTCATTTTGAACGCGGTTATGGGCGTGTCGCAGGAAAACAAGGCGGAAAAGGCTCTCGACGCGCTGAAAAATATGACCGCGCCGCGCGCCAAGGTCATACGCGGAGGCAAGGAGTCCGTAATCGACGCCGCCGGGCTTGTGCCGGGCGACCTGATACTTTTGGAGGCGGGCGACTTCGTGCCGGCGGACGCGCGTCTCGTTTCGTCGTCGTCGCTGAAGTCGGAGGAATCCGCTCTGACGGGAGAATCCGTCGCGGCGGAAAAAGCGTTCGACATAACGCCCGCCAAAAACGCGCCGTTAGGCGATCGAATTAATATGGTATTTTCGGGTTGTTCCGTAACCTACGGCACGGCGAAAGCAATCGTTACCGCCACGGGTATGAATACCGAAATGGGCAAAATCGCGGGGCTTTTACAAAACCAAAACGACGGCGGCACTCCGCTCCAAAAAAAGCTTGCCGTTATGGGAAAATATCTGGGCGTCGTCGCGCTCGCGGCGTGCGCCCTCGTTTTCGTATTGGGGCTGGCGTTCGGAATCGACGACGTGCGGCTGTTGTTTATGACCGCCGTTTCTCTCGCCGTGTCCGCGATACCGGAGGGACTGCCCGCCGTCGTGACCATCGTTCTGGCTATCGGCGTACAGCGTATGGTCAAGCGCAACGCGATAATACGCCGCCTTCCCGCCGTCGAAACGCTAGGCTCGGCGACGGTCATATGCTCGGACAAAACCGGCACGCTGACGCAAAACCGCATGACGCTCCTAAAAGCTTATTCGGACGAAAGCCGCTCGGTCGAGGATATATCGGACGAAAATTCCGAGGAGATAAAAAGACTGCTACTTTACGCCTCGCTGTGTTGCAACGGGAGCGTCGCCTTCGAAAACGGCAAGGAAGTTCACATAGGCGACCCCACCGAAACGTCAATCGTCGCCGCCGCCGCCAAAAACGGTCTGTTCAAGGAGGAGCTGAACGAGTCGTATCCCCGCATAGCGGAGCTCCCGTTCGACTCGGACAGAAAGCTTATGACCTCCGTCAATCTTATCGACGGAAAGCGCGTCGCGATAGTCAAAGGCGCGTTCGATATGCTCCTGCCGCGTTGCTCGTCGGGCGATTTGGCGCGCGCCGCGTCAGTCAACGAGGCATTCGGCAAAAACGCGTTGCGCGTCATAGGCGCGGCGTACAAGACGCTTGCGGACGACGAGGAATTGAAAATAGAAAGCCTTGAAAGTAATCTCGCGTTTTTGGGGCTGGCCGGTATGATCGATCCGCCCCGCCCCGAGGCTAAAGAGGCGGTCGGAGAATGTCTGCTTGCCGGCATAAAGCCGATTATGATAACGGGCGACCATGTGATAACCGCGTCGGCGATAGCGCGCGAGCTGGGTATACTGAAAGACGGAGAAGAGGCGGTAACGGGCGAAGAATTGTCGGCGATGTCCGATGGAGAGCTCGTCTCGCGCATAAGAAATATCTCGGTCTACGCGCGCGTGTCGCCGTCCGACAAAATCCGCATCGTCAAGGCATGGCAGTCTCTCGGCGAAATAGTCTCGATGACGGGCGACGGCGTAAACGACGCGCCAGCCTTGAAAGCCGCCGATATCGGTTGCGCGATGGGCATAACCGGCACCGACGTCGCGAAAGGCGCGGCGGATATAACTCTGACGGACGACAACTTCGCCACAATCGTGCAAGCCGTAAAGGAGGGGCGAGGCATATACGACAATATCAAAAAGGTCGTCGGTTTTCTGCTAGGCACGAATATCGGCGAGATTTTTTCAGTATTTTTCGCGATGCTGATATTTAAACTGCCGCCGCTCCTGTCCATGCAACTCCTTTGGATAAACCTCGTGACCGACAGCCTTCCCGCAATCGCGCTCGGCATGGAAGAAATCGACCGCGATATAATGAGCCGCAAGCCCAAGCCCGCGAACGAGGGCATTTTCGCGAACGGCTTCGGTACGAAAATCATATTTCAGGGCGTTATGTTCGGCGCGCTGACGCTCGCGGGCTACTTTATAGGCTCGGCGGCGGGCGGCGCGGACGGCGGGCGGACTATGGCGTTCATCGTGCTCGCCGTAACGCAGCTCATTCATTCTTTCAATATGCGCTCCGATCGGTCGCTGTTCAAAATCAAGCCTTTCGCGAACAAAAAACTCAATTTCGCCGCCGCCGCAGGTTTCCTATTGACGGCGTTCGTCGCGTTTACGCCGTTAGTAAACGCCGCCTTCGGACTGGTATATCTGGACTGGCGTCTCTATCTCGCCGCTCTCGGTTTGGCGGCGGTTCCCGTCCCCGTTCTGGAAATTACGAAACTCGCCGCCGCAAAACGAAAAAAATAATTTGGGGGAGATTTTTTGTCGTTTAGAAAAAAAATCACGCGGAAAACCTTTTGTGTACAAAATGTTTTCCCCCGCGCCCCTTTCCAAAAAACTTTATTACAGCAATTTAACTAAATAAAGATATAAAAGCACGGTTAAACCAAGAAATGATATTGCCCTGTGTAACAAGGCTCAAAGCGTCATTAATGGCGGTTGGTATTTCTTCTCTAACTCGGCATTTTGTTTTCCTTAGTATCGCTTTCATTTTGCTCCGCATCTCTTCTATCGGATTAAAATCAGGACTATACGGCGGTAGATAGAGTATTTTTACGTCATATCTATTCAATAACTCATATACACCCCTTACCTTATGGCTTCTTAGATTGTCTCCAACGATTATATCGCCGGGGTTTAGCGTCGGCAAAAGCGTATGTTCCAAATAGTCCTTAAACCTTTCTCCGTTCAACGCTCCCTCATAAATCCGCGCGGCTTTTTTTCCGTCGATTCTTACGGACGATACGACAGTGAAATTACGCTTTGTCACAAGCGGTACATTGTCAAAAAATCGCTCGCCTTTTAAACTTCGTCCATAACGGCGCGTTTGATTTGTGTTTACGCCGCTTTCGTCAATAAAAACAAGCTTCTTTATCGGCAAATTCGGTATCTTATCAAACCGTGCCTTGCGTTTGCAAACTACGTCCGGTCTGTCGCGTTCGCTTGCGTGTAAACTCTTTTTTTATATGAAAAGCCTAATTTCTTCACAATGCGGCAAATAGTAACGATCGTAACTTCCAAATGCAATCGCTCTTTTATCTCGTCAAGCGTAATGTCGTTTTCCGCTAAAATTAAATCGCGAATCAAACCGATTTGCTCCCGGCTTAACGCCGGCTTGCGTCCGCGTGCGCTTGTTCTTGGCGAAACCGAACCGGTTTCGCGATAAAGACGCGACAATTTAAACACCGCGTTCGCTTTTATACCGTACGCCTTACAAATATCTTTAACCATAAGCCCGCGTTGACGCGCCGCCACTATTGATTCCCGTATGTTATTTGCTATCATTTTACCATTATATCATATGTCTTTATTTTTGTCGTCCG
The DNA here is from genome assembly GCA_031275485.1 of Clostridiales bacterium. Classification (GTDB taxonomy): domain Bacteria; phylum Bacillota; class Clostridia; order Christensenellales; family JAISNN01; genus JAISNN01. Next base: position 15,052 of record JAISOS010000074.1, read on the forward strand.
CTGTAAGAAA
>JAISOS010000075.1 GCA_031275485.1 Clostridiales bacterium
CTCCCCTCTGTGTGTCTTTTTATACGGGGCGGTTTTTTTTTTTGCTCGGGGGGCGGCGAAAACCCCAGCCTCCCCCCCCCCCGTAATCTCTAAAAAAATCCCTCCCCTTATCCTAAAAAAGCGTTTTTAGTCCGCAAGGAATTGATTTAAGTCCGCTATCATACGCGTGGCGGCGGTAAAGCCTCCCGTCATCGTATACCAAGCCTCGCCCGTCAGCACATATATATTGCCGTTCCGATAAGCCTCGGTCTCCTGTATGAGCGGCGTTGCCATAAAGTTGCCGAAGCCGGCGCCCGTGCCTACCGTCGCGCTTCTGTCGAGCACGAATATCACGTCCGGATTTTGTTCGAGCACGTATTCGGCGCGCACCTCGAGACCGTGCTGGTTTCCCCACACTGTAGCGAGCGGATCGACCGGCGTAAAGCCGAAGTCCTCGTAGAGCATATCGAATCTGCTGTCGACGTTAAAGACCGAGAGCGTCGTCTGGTCGACCATCATACAGAACAGCGCGGTAGCTCCCGACGTCTGCGCGGCTTCGCGTATTTCGGCTATGCCCGCCTTTATTTCGGCAAGCTTCTCCTCCAGAGCCGCTTTTAAGGACGGGAAAATCTTCGCCAGCGCGGCGACGTTTTTCTCCATATCGCCCGTGAAGTTGGAGTTTGAGGCGTTGACGGAGAGCTTGACGAAAGCGGTTTGGGAATATTTCGCCTTTGCCGCCTCCTTATCGGCCGCGACCACGTCCGAAGTTAATCTGTCTCCGTTCGCGTTCATTCCGAAAGAACGCCCCCCCAGAATTACCAGCTGAGGCTGAACCAAATCCAAAACGTCCTGATCCACATAAAAGAGCGTGCCTCCGCTTACTACCTTAGAATCTGGCAGATCCGCGTAATACGACAAATCGCCCGGCAGAGAGGACTTAGTCGGCACGACGAGCTTTTCTATGCCCGTGTTCTCGAATCCCACGTTGTCTAAAATGTCGAGAATAGAATAGTCGTAAATCGCCACTCTCGTGGGATTTACGACGGCGGACACCGTGTTGCCGTCCGAATCAACCACGTCGACATACTCGACCTCCTCCTCGTCCGGTTTGAACCAAGGCAAGAAGCCGCCCAGCCATTCGCAGGACGCGAGGCTTAATGTTGCCAATACCAGCACGATCGCCAGTATACTTACTGAAATACTCTTTTTCATCTTTTTTTACCTCCTATTTTTTTATTTTTTATATGAAAAAGATGAATTAAACCTTTTTAGGTTTCAAAATAAATGAATTATGGGAAAATCGGCGATTGCGCGCGGAACCTTTTCTTGGAATAAAAGGCTTTTTCCCACGCGTCTCTATCCAAAAGACCCCCTGTTTTATTAAAACGGCAACGACGGTAATTTTACTGCGTATGCCCGTTGTCCGCTTTTCTTTCGGTTTTAACGAATTCGAGGCGGCGTCTTTAATTTTTGTCCGCGCTTTCGAGCGCGCGGATATTTTGCCCGCGAAGCGCCTTCCCGCCGCGGCGGTCCGAAAATTAAAACCGTCCTTAACGTCCTTTTTCCCCGTTTCCGTTTACCAGATTACGCGGACAAATTTCGTCCGTTTCAAGGCGTCCGCGCCGCGCATGATAATCCTCGTCATAAACGACAGCCGCTTATCTTTGGCTCTTCCGGCGAAAAAAGGCAGGCAAACCGCTTCCTTAATTGCCGGCGACCATGCCTTCACCTCGTCCGCGTCGTCCACCCAAAATTTCATTTCCGCTCCCGCGTTTCCCGTCTTTCGGACCATTTTGTTCGCGATTTTCGTTCCGCTTTTCGAGCAGGTTTCGAAAAATAATTCGCCGTGCGGGAAACGCCCGCTTATCGCGGAAAAAAGCTCCTTGATTTGCGCATGGTCAAAGTAAAAAAACAGTCCCGCGGCTAAAATCAAAACCGAGCCGTCGGCCGTCGCCGCCTCGTCAAGCCACGAATAATCGAACATAGACTTCGCGATATTGCGGCAGCGCTCCGCAGGCGCGATAAACCGTTCTCGGTAGGCGACGGTGTCGGGCAGGTCGAGATTGTACCAGCGGACGCGCCCGTTATCGACTCTCGAAAACGTGTCGTCCAAGCCCGCGCCGAGGTTGACGACCGTTCCGTCAGGATGCCCGGCGAGATAAGCGCGGACGCATTCGTCCATTCGCGCCGCGCGGATGAGACACGTAACCGCGGCGTATTCGCCGCCGTATGTCTTGGCGACGCCCGAGAAATCGTATTCGACGCTTCCGCAAACGCGCTCGGCGGTCTCGTCGCGCAAAATATCCGGAAACCGCTTCCCCGCGATCATCCGTCCGTAAAGCGGAATCAGCGCCGTGTATTGCACCGTATCTTTTTGCAGATTTTCGTCGTTCATTGTGGTTTACTCCTCGTATAATAAAATATAGGCTTTCGGAAAGGGCGAGAGAAAAACTCTTCTCTTAAAAAGGCGTCCCCCGCGCGGCGTCCTTTACCTTATTGCCGCGCAGCCTCCGCGGGACAATATTCCCGCCGGCAAAGACTCCTCTTCGCTCTCCTTGGCGGCGCAACATCCGCCGCGGTTCGCGAATTTAAATTCCCGCGCTCAACGTTTCTTTCCGTTAAGCGGATTTAAATTTCCGTTTTTATTTTTTGCGCGCGTTACGCCCCAATATACGCCCGCCCTTTAAGCCTCCGTTCCGCGCTCACGGATTCGCGCGTTTTTCTTTGCTCTCCATCCAACGGAGCAAATTCAAATACGACCGTCCGTACTTTCCGTCCGTCGCGTAAGGCGGATAAAAACGCCTGTTCGCGCGCGAAAGACTCTCGCCGTTCTCCGTTCCGCAAGACCTCCGCTTTCTCACTTCATAGCGGTCTCCGCGCGGTTCGTAACGCAATCTGAAAGTTTTTTCGCGTAATACATGCCCGCTTCCGCCTTTACATTCGCCGTGCTCGCCGCATCCGTTTTGCCCGTATTCTTTAATCCCGTTTCCGCCGGATCCGTGTTCGTTATGCGCGCGTTCATTTCCGTATCCGTATTCGCCGCCGCGCCCGTGTCCGCGCGTCCGCCCGCCGTCGTGTCCGCCGCGTTTATCGTAATACAAGCAAACCTTTTTCCCTTCGTGCTCGGTTATATTGAAATCGTGATCGAATATATAATCCAAAACGTCCTTCGTCACTATATCCTCCGTGCGTCCGCAGTTTATTATTTTGCCGTCTTTCATGGCGACGACGTAATCCGAATACGCCGCGGCGAAGTTTATATCGTGCAACACAACGACCACCGTCTTTTTTAAATCGCGCACAAGGCTACGTATGATTTTCATCATTTCCACCGAATATTTTATATCCAAATTATTGAGCGGCTCGTCCAGAAAAATATACGGCGTATCCTGCGCCAAAATCATGGCTATAAAAGCGCGCTGTTTTTGCCCGCCCGACAATTCGTCGATATATTTGCCCCGTATTCCCGCCAAATCCATATAGGCTATCGCCTCTTCGATTTTTTCCCTGTCCGTATCCCTCAACCGCCCGCCGCAATGAGGAAAACGTCCGAACTCGACCAACTCCTCGACGCTCACGCGCACGCCGAGCGATTGAGTTTGCTTTAAAATGGCGATTTTCTTCGCTATCTCGCGCGTTTTTATGTCCCCCAACTCCTCGCCGTCTATCATAACACTGCCTGATATGAAAGGAATCAGCCTCGCTATAACGCCTATGAGCGTAGATTTGCCCGCGCCGTTCGCCCCTATCAGCGCGGTAACGGCACGTTCTTTGAGCTTTATGCTCACGCCGTCTAAGACCGTATTTTTTCCGTATGCCTGAACGATATTTTTCACCTCTATCATACCTTTTTGTTCTCCTTTAATATGAGATAAAACATATACGAACAGCCCGCAAGGTCTATGACGACGGTCAGGGGGATCGCGCCCTGCAACAGCTCCGTTATCGCCTGCCCCGCGATCAGCGCGAGCGCCGCGACGGCTCCGCTTGCGAAAAAAAGCGTCGAATGTTTATAGGTCTTAAAAATTTCGCGCGAGATATTGACCGCCAAAAGCCCCAAAAACGTCAGACTGCCTATGAGCGCGGTCGATATCGACATACCCAAAGATATGATTATCAGATTGAAATTCACCTCTCTTTCATAGCGGACGCCGAGGCTTTTCGCGTTCGCGGCTCCCAGCGACATAACGTCGTAGGTTCTTGCCCTAAGGAACATAGCGAGGCTTACGGCAAGCATAAGAGGAGCTGCAAGATATATTATATCCGTGTTCATATTGTTCACAGTGACCGCCGTCGCCGCCCTGACCTGATAGAAGTCGTTCGCGTTCATTATGACCTGCAAATACGACGCGCCGCTCCTTATTATGCCCGAGAGTATCAGCCCGAACATAAGCAAAAAAACTATGTTATTTTTGTTTTTTCTCAATACCGCGCCGTACATAAGCATGGAAACGACTATCATCACCCCCGCGGATATCAAATAATTCAGATACGCGTTCGCGAATATCTTAGCGGCCGAGCCGAGAAAAAAAACTATAAGCGTCTGCGTGCCCACAAATACCGAATCGAAACCTATCATAGAAGGCGTGAGTATGCGGCTTTCGGTAACGGTCTGAAACGCCAGACTGACCGACGCTATAACTATCCCCGACGCCGCCATTCCTATCAAATGGGGCACGGCCCTCCCCGTAATGCTCGTAAAAGCGTCGCGGGTCATAGGCAAACCCAGCCGCTCCGACTTCGCGAAAGTACGCGAATATATGTAGACGGTTACGGCGGCAAGCAACAGAACCGCCAACGCGCCGAATATAACCGCATGCGTTTTTTTAGAGGGAACTCCGGCGCGGACGCGTTTTCGCATTTCTCATCCCCCTTATCAAATAAACCATAAAAATCGCGCCGCCGATTACGCTTATAATCAGGCTGACCGACATCTCGAACGGAAAAATCACAAGGCGGCTTATAATGTCGCAAATCAGCACGAAGTCCGCTCCGAAAAACATAATGTCTATTATGGATTTCTTTATATTGTCGCCGTAAAACGAGGCCGTCATATTCGGAATAATCAGTCCGATAAATGGCAACGGTCCAACCGCCGTAAACGACGCCGCGCTTGTCAGCGCAACGATTACCAGCCCCAAAAAAACCGTACGGTTATAATGCAAGCCCAGATTTTTGGAAAAATCCTCGCCCATGCCTATTATCGAAAATTTCGCCGAATAGAGGGCGGCGAGGATCAGCGGCGCGATTATTATATACACGGTGGAAAAATTCCCTATTCTCGCGAAACTGCCCAGCTGTACGGACGCCATCATTTGCATAACGTCGAACCGATAGGCGATAACCGTCGTCAGCGCGGAGATGAGTCCGCCGTACATCATGCCTATCAGGGGTATGTAAACCGTTTCGCGTATTTTAAGCCTGTTTATCACGCTCGTAAACAAAACCGTCGAAATAAGCGCGAAAAAGAACGCGAACAGCGTCTGAATTATTCCCGCCTGCGCTTGCAACGCGATAAACGCGATGATTACGCCCAAGCCCGCCGCGTCCGTCGCGCCGCTCGTCGACGGCGACATAAATTTGTTGCGGCTTATAGCCTGCATAATAAGCCCCGCGACGCTAAGTCCCGACGCGGCGAATATAACCGCCATAGTGCGCGGCACCCTGCTAGACCAAAATACCATCCAAACGATCTCGTCGCCCGCGAGAAGGCTTCGAACGGTAACGGATTTGAGGGCGCCCGTCATGAGCGAAATGAAAACCAGAACCGCGAATAACCCCACGATTACGACGCGCTTGCCCCGTCTCTTAAAAAAACTTTCCTTATTCGTATTTTTTTCCACCGTTTGCAATATAAATTTTTATCCGTTCGCCCAGATATTCCCCCCGACCGAACGAATTTTCTCTCCCGATATTTTACGACTAAATAAACTTTATCCGCTTATTTTACGATAGAATGGACTTTACTCGCCGCCGATATTCTCGACCGAAATAAATTTTTATTCTCTCGCGTTATTTCCCGATTAAACGAGTTTTATTAACTTCTCCGTATTGTGCGATTAAATAAATTTTATCCGCTTTCAATATTCTTCCGTCGTTTCTTTCGGTTTTGCGGTATAAATTTTTATTTATTCCGTCAGCTTTCCGCTTACTTAAACGAATTTCTATACGCGTTAAACTTTCAAATCGGAATCGTCCGATTTGAAAACGCCGTTTTGAAAAAACGGCGCGGCGGGTTTTCCACCGATTCAACGCCTTTCACGGCGACTGCGCGCAAAAAAAACGGAGCTTTTCGCGGCGGGGGGGAAGCCCCCCCCGCGTAAAAGACAGAGGAAATTATTCCGCCGATTAAACCGAAAACGGTTTATAAGGTTTAATCGCTGTTATTCCGTTCGCCTTCCGAATGTTTTATTGCGTTATTCGGAACAAATTAGCGCAGGAAACGTTTCGTCCGAAACGGAATGAAACTAACGGTAAAAATAAGCGCTATATTAGCCTTGGCTAACGCATGAGGTAAAAATAAGCGACTACCGCCCGCAACGCTAACGTTTGAGCTAAAAAAATAAACAATTTTGTTAGCCTAAGCTAATAGTTACGATAATATTATACCCGCAATCAAAACAAATGTCAACTGATTTTTCGAACCATTTTTTAAATTATGAAAAAATTTTTATTATGAATTATCAAAAAAAATCTCTCTTCCCTTTTTCCCGTTTTTTCTCTTTTTTTTCGGCTTCTCTTGCCATTCTCTTAAATTTGCGCATATTTTCCCACGCGTCCTTATCGAAATCCCTGCCGATTTTGAGAGCGTCGCCCGCCCACGCGCCTACCGAGCGGTATTTTTTCGCCACGTCGTAGAGCAACGGATTGACCTTATCGATATCGGGCTTGCCGTCGGTCAGACACTCCGAATCGGCGAACGCTCTTTCCACACTCGCTATAAAGACCTCGTTCCCCTCTACTTTCAGCGTTTTTCTGAGCCTGCACACGAGGTTTACGGGACATTCGTCCGCCATGGGCGCGGGATGCTCTCCGTCGAAGAACGGGGTAAACGCGGCGGTCTTATCCGCCTTTTTCCCCGACGCGATACCGCAATAATCCGCAGCGCGGGCAAACGGAACGGACGGTATGTTGACGCTGAAAACTTTAACCTTTTTGATCAGCGAATTTATATAATTCCTCCCCTCCGAAGATATGTAAATCACCGACGGCTCGGTCGAAATTACGCCGCAATTACTTATCAGGGCGTAATCGGTTTTGCCTTTGGCTCTCGCGCCGACGATGACCGCCGGCAAAGGGTATATATAATGAAACGCCCGTATTTCCTGTTTTTTCATAGCAACCGCTCCTTTTGTCATAACAGGGATCGACCGCGTCAACGGCGCAAATCGCTCCTTTTCATCTTTTTTTATAGGTTTTTTATTTTCAATTTCGGCGTCCGCGAAGCTCACAGCCCTTCCGCGAATTTCAATATCGCGTCCTCCGCGCCATCCTTCTCGATTACGCCGCGAAAACGCTCCGTTTTGCCCTCCAAACCCGCAAGACACGCGGGTATTTCAAGCTCCGTATAGGCTTGCAGCTTTTTTATTGCCGCGAACGGGTCGCTTACGCGCTCGGCCGTCAGCGCGAAGTACACGTCCGCCGCGAATTTATAAGGACTCGCCGTCGCGGCTATTACCGTCTTCGCGCCGTCGCGCACGGCGGAAGCGCGACCGTCGAACACGGAAACCGCGACGGCGGTATGCGTGTCAAAAACGTAGCCGCAACTCTCGTAAAAATCCGCTATCGTACCGGCGACGGCGTCCCCGTCCGCGAATCCGGCGGAAATTATGCCGCCGCAAGCGTTCAAAAGAGCGCCGCCGACGGAATATTTGCCTTTTTGTTTCAGGTCGTCCATAAGACCGCGTATCAGCGCGTCGTTCCCGTCGGAAACGTCGAACAAAAACCGCTCCAAATTCGACGAAATCAGTATATCCATAGACGGCGACGAGGTTTTGCGAAACCTGCGGTTGACGTCGTATTCGCCCGTCGTGAAAAAATCCGTCAGAATGTTGTTTTCATTGGACGCGCAAATCAGTACGCCTATCGGCAATCCGATTTTTTTCGCGTAATACGCCGCCAAAATATTCCCGAAATTCCCGGTCGGCACGGCGAAATCGACGCTTTCGCCGTATTCTATCTCGCCCGCGCCGAGAAGGTCGAGGTACGCGGAGATATAATAAGCCGTCTGCGGTATCAGTCTGCCGATATTTATGCTGTTGGCGGATGACAGCTCTATATTTTTCCGCTTCAGCTTTTCGGCGAACGCGGAGTCCGCAAACACGCGTTTCACCGCCGTCTGCGCGTCGTCAAAATTCCCCTTGACGGCGGATACGAATACGTTGCAGCCCTCCGCCGTCGTCATCTGCATTTTTTGAACCCCGCTCACGCCCTCGTCGGGATAGAGCGCCATAACGGCGGCGCCCTCGACGTCCTTAAAGCCCTCTAACGCCGCCTTGCCCGTATCGCCGCTCGTCGCCGCGAGTATCAGCGTTTTAGCGGAATTTCCCGTTTTTTTCTTTGCCGCAGTTAAAAGATAGGGCATAAACGAAAGCGCCATATCCTTAAACGCCGCCGTCGCCCCGTGAAACAGCTCCAAAACATATATTCCCTCCTCGATTTTGACGAGGGGACACGGGTCGCCGTCGAATTTCGCGGCGGCTTTTTCGGCGTATTCCAAGAGTTCGGCACGCGAAAAGCCGGTCAAAAAACGGCTCGAAACCTCCGCGAGTCTTTCCGGATAGGACTCGCCGAGCATATCAAAAAAATCCGCTTTTTTAAACGACGGAAAGCTCTCGGGCACATATAAGCCGCCGTCCGGCGCGATTCCGTCCAAAATCGCTCTCGGCGCCGAAGCTCTTATATTTTTATTTCTCGTACTTATATAATCCATTAATAATTCATTTTTTTGTACTGCGGGTGCAAAAGCCGCAACCTAAATTCAAAAGTTTGTTCACCGTATTTTATTGCTCTTTATATTTTTTCAAAAACTCCGGCAACTCTTCCTCTCCCATGCTTATCGTAAACGTTATAACGGCGTCCTCCGCCGCCGCGATTTTATCCGCCTCCGCAAAAAAATCGCCAAGCTCCGCCACATTCTTTTTCGTAATCCTTGCGACACCGTCTATAAAAACGCTGTCGAGGTCGTTATTCCCCGCGAACAGTCCGCTCAAAAAGCCGAGCAGAGTGCCGTCGTCTCTGATAATGCCGTACTCCGCGCTGTTGACAAAGCGTATGCCGTGCTTAATTTCATAGACATACCTGTTCGTATCCGTAATAAACACCGCGTCGCAAACCTTCGTATCGACGGAATTAGCCAAGTCGATAATTTGCTTTGTCTTGCCGAAACCCTTAGGTCCTATTATTAATTTTATCATGGAAGACCTCCGTAAATTTTAGTAACGATTTAACCGTATATTATATTTTATCATAAATTATATAAAAAAGCAATTTTTATTCTAAACTTTTTTTAAAAACTATTTTCGTTTTAGCCTTGTCGCATCCTTGGGATAGTGCCGCTAACAAAATTGTAAAGGTTAAAATGAACGCTTTGTAACCTTGACAATATTGCGAGTAAAAGCGAGATGATTTGCATAGGTCCGCCCCGCTCATGGGTCCGCCAATCTTAGGATTGCTTTCCCGCCCTATTTTCCTTTCGTGTCAAGCCAAAGCTTATGCGCCGCAAGTATCATGTATAATTTTTGCTTATCCACTTTCTTTATCACCACATATAATGTATTTGTTAGTTTTTTTGGCAAGAAAGCTAGCTGAAACTTGTTGTGCCGTAGCAAATATTGTATAATGAGTTTGGTACGGATAGAGGCTCGCCGTTTCCC
>JAISOS010000077.1 GCA_031275485.1 Clostridiales bacterium
AAAGCATTCAAAATACCGGCAAGCCCTTACCTCAACCGCCGAAAAAAATTCCTCCCGAGAACCGCGTTGATTGCGGCGATACTGAACCTGAATTTGGGTTATTGAATAAGTCTATTGAAGCGGACGGCGAATCGAATATTATAATTATTATCATCGATAAAGATTTTTTGAAGGACGTAAAATTAGTTAATATCGGATGTGAAAACTGCGGGGATTTCGGTATTGAGGGTGATAAGATTGACGGTGTTTATTTTTAGGTTATTTGTGAGTCTGAATAAAATAACCGTTTAAGCGGACGCGCCGAACCTTGAAGAATAGAAATAAATGAGGCCGCTTTGAAAGCGTTAAATTCATTCGCGGAGGTTTGCTCGGCTGATCCGAAAACAGCGGAAAAGATTATCTTATGTAACCGCGTCATTTTCTGGCATGGATTAGCCTGCGGAGGCGATGTGCGCGTTATCGGTTTTGAGATATGTGATGGCAAATATATAAGTTTACACGGATAAAATACGGTTCGGCAATTCGGACGGCGATATATTTTCTCCAAGATTGTTTATGGATTTTTAATTTATTAATAATCAGCTCGACATAAAATCCTTAGAATTGGTTTTCGAAGATTTCGGCAATCTGCGGTATGAATTTATACGGTAATTCATTGGCGGTGTTTTCAAATTAGACGATCTCTGATTTGAAGGCTTGCGGATACGCCGCTCTCCGTCGAGAAGACGGATTATGCGGCGTCGGTTTTGCCGCAATTTTACGTTGCGGCGTTTGCGTTCGTGTCTGACAAAAAAACTTAACGGCGGCACGCGGTTTGAGTTACGCCAGGCATAACTGCGGCGCTTGATTTTAATATAATATAATATAATATAATCGTTTAGGTCTTTTGGAAAGAGGCGCGGGGAGAAGCCTTTTCCGTCAAAAAAAGCTTCTCTCCGCGTAATTAAAAAAACAAAAGGAAAAGGATGTCTTTGGAAAAGAGATTCGTAACCTTAGACGCCGATAAGTGCAAGGGCTGTATAACCTGTATGAAGCGCTGTCCCACGGAGGCGATTAGGGTAAGAGGCGGAAAGGCGCGTATTTTATACGAACGGTGCATAGCGTGCGGGGAGTGTGTCCGCGCGTGTCCTTATCACGCAAAAAAAGCCGTTTACGACAGCCTCGACGCGATAAACGCCTTTAAATACAAGGTCGCACTACCGCCGCCCGCCCTATACGGGCAGTTTAACAACCTTAACGACGTGAATTATGTCTTGGAGGGGCTTTTGGCGATAGGCTTTGACGATGTGTACGAAACCGCGCGGGGCGCGGAGCTTATAAGCGAAGCCACGCGCACGCTAATGGCGCGAAACCGTGATTTGAAAAAGCCGATAATCGGCACGGCGTGTCCCGCCGTCGTGGATTTGATACTTTTGAAATTTCACAATTTGAAGGATAATATGTTGAAGCTGATAACGCCCGTGGACGCCGCCGCCAAGCTCGCGCGCGAAAAAGCCGTTAGCGAGACGGGCTTGAAAGCGGAGGAAATAGGCGTATTCTTTATTTCCTCCTGCCCCGCTAAGGCATACGCTTTGAAAAACGCGTGGGGAGTGAGAGTGCCGCTTACTGACGGTGTGATTTCGGTCAGCGAGGTCTATTTCCGCCTGATAAACGAAATGCCGAAAATAAAAGAGCCGCGCGAGCTGAGCAAAGCGGGACTTACGGGGCTGTCGTGGGCGGTTAGCGGCGGCGAGGCGGCGGGTATTTTCGGGAATATCTGCTTCGCGGTGGACGGTCTGGAAAACGTCGTAAATATTTTGAAGGAAATAGAGGATGAAAAAATACGCAATACGGATTTTATAGAGCTGAACGCTTGCAGCGGCGGCTGCGTGGGCGGCGTTTTGAATATTGAAAATCCGTATATCGCCAAGGCGAAAATCAACGCCTTAAAAAAGTACACGGCGATTTCCAAAAACAGTATTGAGCGGAGCGGCAAGCCTTTGGAATTCTTTTTTCAGGAACGCGGCTTCGAGACGCGGGACGCCTTTAAATTGGACGACGACAGGGCGAAAGCTATGTCAAAGCTTATGCAAATTACCGACGTGTACAAAATTCTCGGGCATTTGGACTGCGGCGTTTGCGGTGCGCCGAGTTGCAAGGCGTTCAGCGAGGACGTCGTTCTGCGCGGACAGGAGCCGTCGGCATGTATAAAATTCAGATTGCCCGACTTGAACTAGAAGGAAAAGAGAGGAGGATTGTACGGTAGAAACCTTTTGTGAACGAAGCCCTTTCCGAAAAACTTTAATATTTTTTACGGTTTCGGATAAACCGGAATAACGCGGGTAAGTTTTTGCCGGATATTAATCAAGCGTTGGGGCGTATTTTGAGAAATAAACGAACAACCGCTTGAGTTGTATTTTTTTGCGCTAACGGGAGTATATGATATGGATATTGTCAAATTGACGGAAATTTTAACGGCGGCAATCGTGCATAGCGGCGAGAGCAGACGGATTGTAACGGGGTATTGCGGCGATTTTTTGAGTTTCGCTATGGGTAGAGCGCCGTCCGACAGCGCGTGGTTCACGGTTATGTCGAACGTGAACGTGGCGGCCGTCGCGTTGCTAGCCGACGTTTCGGTCGTCGTTCTTTGCGAGGACGTCAAGCCCGACGAGAGTCTTGCCGCGCGTTGCAAAAAAGAAGGCTTAAATATAATTTGTACGCCGTTTTCGGCATACGAGGCGTCCGTGCTTTTGGGTAAGGAATTGGAAAAAGAATAAAGTAAAAATTTTTTAAGATTTACGCGGGTGGAAGCTTTTTGTTCTCAAAATGTTTTTTCCGCAGAAATAAAAGGCTTCGTCTACCCCACGCAAATGCCTCTTGCCTGAAAATAAAAATGTAAATATGAAATATTGTTACGACTTGCATATACACAGCGCGTTGTCGCCGTGCGCGGACAACGATATGACTCCGAACAACATTCTCGGTATGGCGGCGGTGAACGGCTTGAACATGATAGCGGTGTCCGACCACAACTCCGTGAAAAACGTGCGGAGCGTTTTGAAATTGCAGGACGTATACGGCATTACCGTCGTGCCGGCGTTCGAACTGCAAACGGCGGAGGAGATCCATTTTTTGTGTCTTTTTCCCGATTTCGCGCCGCTTGAAAAATTCTATAACGGCGTGGGTTTTATGGAGGTTGAGAACAAAAAGGCGATTTTCGGCAACCAGCTGATATTGGACGAGAATGACAACGTTACGGGCGAAGAAGCGCGTCTTTTGCTGTCCTCGGCGGATATATACTCCTACCAGGTAAAAGACGCGGTGAAAAGCGCGGGCGGGATAGCCGTTCCCGCGCATATAGACAGGGAGAGCAACGGCATGATTTCCATACTCGGTAATTTGGACGACGATTACGATGCGGTGGAGTTTTCACCGTACGCGGACGCGGCTTTTCGGGAGATTTACGGCAGGGGCAGGAGCGTGCTGGTCAACTCCGACGCGCACACGCTGGACAAAATAAGCGAGGCGGTAAATTTTTTGGAGCTGAAAAAATGCTCCGCCGAGTCGCTGATAAATTATTTATACGGCAGAGGAAAGGACCGAAACGGCTGAAAGGACGGTCGCGCGCGCCGCGAGGAAAAATGCGAACGCGAAATATACCCGTTATATTTTTAAACGCGGCGTTGCCGGACTTGAAAACGTCGTTGTTAGCGATCGCGCAAGCGGCGGCAAAAACGCCCGCGATACGATTTAAAGTGAAATCACCGTATAATCATGTAACTAAGGCGTAATATGCGGCGGGTTTTGCGTCGTATAAAAACGGCTTTAAAGCGACGGTTTTTTACGCGGAGAAATACGGTTTGAACGGTGTTATGGACGGCGGAAGTCTTTTGGGAGGGGCGCGCGGGAAGAAACCTTTTCGGCGAAAAGGTTTCCGCCGCAAGGGGTGTATTCCGTATGGATTTAAATGAAAAGTTGAAAAATCTGCCCGCGCTTCCCGGCGTTTATATTATGGAGGACGCCGACGGCGGCGTGATTTACGTGGGCAAGGCGCGTAGCTTGAAAAACCGCGTGCGCCAATATTTTCACGCCTCGGCGAATCGCGACGAGAAAGTTTCGGCAATGGTGAGAAGGGTGCGCGATTTTCGATATATTCTTGCGAATAACGAGGTCGAGGCTCTGGTTTTGGAAAGCAATCTTATAAAAAAATATAGACCGCAGTATAATATCCTTCTAAAAGACGACAAGGCTTATCCTTTTATAAAAATCAATTTAAACGAAAAATTTCCCAAAATAGAAATCGCGCGGCGTATAAAGCCCGACGGTGCGAAATATTTTGGTCCGTATATGGCTGGCGTAAGCGCGAAAGATATGACCGAGCTTATAGAAGGCGCGTTTCCGCTTCGGAATTGTAAGCTCGGCTTTGCGAAAAAAAATAAAAACAGCCGTCCTTGCCTCAATTACCATATAAAAAGATGCCTCGCGCCGTGCTGTCTCGACACGGAGGATGAATATAATAGGATTGTAAAAGAGGCCGTCAATTTTCTTTCGGGACAGGACAAGAACGTTCAAAAAATACTGACTGAAAAAATGAACGCCGCTGCGGCGTGCGACGATTACGAAAGCGCGATTTATTATAGGGACAAGCTGAAAATTCTGGAAAAGATAGTCCGAAAACAGGTCGCCGCGCTCAAGAAAGATTTTGATTTGGACGTGTTCGGCATAGCGGGAAACGGTATGTTCAGCACGATTGCACTGATTGTTGTGCGCGGCGGCAAGATCGTCGGCGAGGAAAACTTTATGTCGTCGGACGCCGCGCTGACGGCGGGCGAGGCGCTCGGCTCCTTTATGCGGCAGTATTATGCCGCGCATCCCTTGAACGCCGATGAAATTATTGTGTCCGAGGAGCCGGACGACAGGGAAGCCATGGAGGAAATGTTCGCCGCATCCGGATGCGGCGGCGGAAAAGCGCCGGTAACCGGTCCAAAGCGGAGCGCGGAAAAACGGTCGGACGGGGAGTCTGGCGGTAGGGCGGAGGCGCTTCTTCCGGCGGGACGCGGGGGCGGAAAAGCGACGATAACATGCCCTAAACGAGGCGTGAGAAGAGGGCTGACCGATACGGCGGTGAAAAATGCCGCCGAATATATGCGCGTCAACGAATTGCGGGCTGAAAAAAAACGCGACATGACGTTCGGCGCGATGGAAATGCTGAAAAAAACGCTGGACCTGAAACGGCTACCGCGAAGGATAGAGGCTTACGACATATCTAATATCAGCGGACAGTATAAGGTGGCGAGTATGGTCGTGTTTACCGACGGTAGGCCTGACAACGCTCAATACAGGCGGTTTCGTATAAAAACCGTCGAGGGCGCGGACGACTTCAAATCTATGAACGAGGCGCTGTCAAGACGGCTTGCACGGCTTATGGAGGATTCGGGAAACAATGATGCGAGCTTTGCCGCGAAGCCCGATTTGCTCCTCATAGACGGCGGAAAAGGGCAGCTTTCCGCAGCATACAGGGCGGTCGCGGAGAGCGGCGCGGACATAGAGATAATTTCGCTGGCGAAAAAAGAGGAGGAAATATATACCCTCCGTTCGGACAAACCCGCGAGCCTTCCGAGAACCAATCTTGCGCTCAATATGCTGATAAGGTTGCGCGACGAGGCGCACAGATTCGCGATCTCTTATTTCAGAAAATTGAAAGCGTCGAGTGAATTCGAGTCGCGCCTTAAAGGGATCGGGGGAATAGGAAAGGCGAAAACGGGCGAGCTTTTCAGGCATTTTAAAACCCTCGAAAAAATAAAAAACGCGGCGTTTTCAGAACTTTGCGAATGTCGCGGAATAGGTAAAAAGGATGCGGAACGAATAATCGCGTTTTTTAAAGACGGAAACGAGGAATAAGTATGCGGGGAAAGCCTTTCTGGACGTTAGTCAAGATATGTGCGGACGCATAGACAACCAAATGTAAGTCAAACTTGTTGAAAAAAATCTCACATACTACCAAAAGTAAGTTTTAAGAAAGCCCTAAAAATCCGCACAATACCAAAAGTAAGTCAGCCCGAACATTGATGAATAATGTTGAGGGGTCTTTTTTTGTTGAAGAGGCGATCATTCGCGTTTGGTGGCATATGTTTTTGCCGGGTGAATTTGGGTATGTGTTGTAAGAAAGTCGCACACATGGCAAGCCCTGCGGGCGTTTTTGATATAATTTATTCGCTTGTTTTTTCATTTCAGGGGTACAAAACTTGATTTTCATGTCGTTTTTTGTTAAAATAAACATGTATTTGATATGTGTGTATAGCAGTCAAAAAGTAGTACTAATTTAGAGAGGTATAACCGCCGAAAAGTAGTACGGTTTTTTGAGGGCATAGTATTGCCGCCGAAAAGTAGTACAACCGAAAATAGGCTAAAAGTGGCTTAAATACCCGTATTTACGGGTAAGAACACACAAAAACGGCAAAAAATAAGCACGGAGCGTAAAACGCAGTCCGTGCTTTTGTTATATATTTTGAGTTCGGATTTGACATTCAAACTCGGTCAAAAAGTTCAGCTCATTTTCCGTAAAACGCAAATCAATAGGGATAAA
>JAISOS010000090.1 GCA_031275485.1 Clostridiales bacterium
GGACTCTTATAACGGTTCCGAAGGCTATGAAAGACTCGCGAAAAGCGCGGCGGACGCGGACGGGATAAGGATAACGGTAATCGCTTTGGACGGGACGGTGCTTGCGGACACGGCGGCGGACGCCGGCGGATCGGAAGGATTGGAAGGATTGGAAAACCATTCGGACAGAAAAGAGGTAAAAGAGGCGATTGACGGTGCAGGCGTCGGACGGGATATAAGAAAATCGGAGAGCTTCGGAACGGAATACTTGTATACGGCGAAGCTTGTGGATTTAGGGGACGGAGAGAGGATTGTTCTTCGCGCCGCGACGGAAATACGCGCCGTAAATTCCTACGTTTACGGAGTGCTGTTCGCGGCCGGATTAGTTTCCGTCGCGCTTTTTATCGTCGCAAGCGCGCTTTCTGGCGCGATAGCGCGCGCCGCGGTAAGACCGCTGACGCTTATAAAGAACGGATTGGATCGGGCGTTGTCCGACGGGCGGAAACAGCCGATTAAGCCGACAAAATACGGCGAGATCAACGCCGCGCTCAAGGAAATAGACGAAATAAGCGGCAAATTAAAGGACAATATGTCGGATTACCGAAAGGAACGGCAAAAATTGGACTTCATAATAGAAAACATAGACCAAGGGGTCATTACCCTGTCGCATGACAAAAGGATAAATTCCTTTAACAGACTTGCGGGCATTTATTTCGGCATCCCGCAAGACGGCGGCGATTTTGTCGAGAGCTATATAACCGACCCCGTTTTCAATGAAAATCTGGATGATTTCTTTCAAGCCGGCACCGCTAAGACATTCGATATTACGCTTGATAACGGCAGAATTTTGGAAATCAGACTCATACCCATAAAACCGAGCGACGTCGCCGCCATCATCGCCGCCTCCGACGTTACCGATAAACGCAAGCTCGCCGCCGAAAAACAGGAGTTTTTCCTGAACGCGAGCCACGAATTGAATACGCCGCTCTCGTCGGTTTTGGGCTACTCGGAATTGATGCTGATAAACGGCAAATACGAAAAAGGGTTCGTCGAAACGATTAATAAGGAAGCGGAAAGAATGAAATCGCTGATTTCCGATATGCTACTGATATCCGGTCTGGAGGGCAGAAAAACGATAGAGGACGGCGCGATGAATATCAGGCAGATAGCGGAGCGCGTGATAGTTTCGTATACGCCCAAGGCGCGCGCGAAAAATATCACCCTTAAAGGCGAGTTGTCCGACGGCATAATATTCGCGAACGGCGAAATGATAACCGAGCTTATCGCTAACCTTGTGGATAACGCGGTGAAGTATAATTACGACGGCGGAACGGTTTTAGTCAAGACCGAATGCAAGGACGGCGCGGTCATTTTGATTGTCAAAGACGACGGCATCGGCATACCTCAAAAATATCAAAGCCGCGTGTTTGAACGGTTTTTCCGCGTGGACAAGGGCAGGTCTAGGGGCGAGGGCGGCACGGGACTAGGACTCGCCATCGTAAAGCATATAGCGGGACGGTATAACGCCGCGCTGACTTTGGAGAGCGCGGAGGGCGCGGGAACCGCCGTGCGCGCGGCGTTTAAAAGCGAGGCGGTATAATTGGCATATTCGCGCAACGCGGTAAACGGCGTCTTTTAATGGCTTATTAGAGCCGCGCCGCTTTAATTTTAATTTTGCCGCGCGTCGCCCAAAATGCCTTGCACGGCGAAAACCGCTTAAAATCCGTCCGTTTTCGGTTGCGCGGACAAACGCGTCCCGCAGAGGGCGCGCGGGTCGGCGTGATTTTGAACATTGTAGGTTGTGTTTATGCGGCGGGAAGCCTTTTTTGAACAAAAGGCTTCCCGTGCGCTCTTTTTAAGCACATGCTCTATAGTGTTAGGCAATAATAACGCGCCTTGTCCATAAAGCTCGACGGAGTGGAAGAAAAGCCCGCCGCCGGGCTTTTTGTATTTTAGAGCCGAAATCGGGAGGCGGGAAAGACCGCGATGGAGTAGGTATGACAAAGGCAAAAAAGTTCGAAAAAAACAAGAGACTTTAGATATGATATAATTATGGCATGGGAATAAATACGGAAAGTCCGATACAAAGACCTAAAAAAACAACAAAAATGGTATTCCGGAATGAGCCGTATCCGTTGACGGACGAGCAAAAAGCGGAAAACCGCAGGAATTGTATCGGATAGAATTACTATTGAAACTATTGAACGCGCAAACGCGAGACTCGAAGATCCGTATCCGTAATCGCCGCAAAAAATATCTCTCAAAACTACCGTCATCGTAGCTATTGTTAATATGAATATAGGTCATTAAATAAGTCTAATGCAAAAAAAGTACGTGGAAGTAAATAAAAACTTTATAATGTAAAATAATTAAGCGGCTTGTACCCGCGCTTTTTTTAAGCTCATTCTCTTAGGACAAGCCGAGCAACTTCTAAGCGGCATTGACATTCGAAAAGGTTAAATTTGAGTGGAAATACCACGTCACGCGACGAGGCTTTTTGTCGTAATATACCCGTGAAAAAAGACGCGCGCGCGACCGTATTTTTTTAATAAATAAAAAAATCCCGCTTTCTCAAAACTATCTCGTTATGGTAACCTTTTTCAAATTACGAGGGCTGTCGGGGTTCAGACCGAGTCTGACGGACATATGTTCCGCGAAAAGCTGCGCCGCCATAGCGTAAACGAGGTTCGCGTCCCAGCGCGTGCAAGGCGGCATTTTGATTTTTATATCGGATATATTAAGGACGTCCTTTATATCCGAGAACGCCACGATTTTCGCGCCGAGCAGGTTGAGCCTTGTGGCGATGTTGATGAAATCGTTGCGGCATTCGCCGTCCGGCGCGATAATAATCACGCGCGCGTTGTCGTCTATAAGCGCGAGCGGACCGTGTATAAATTCGGAGGTGCTGTATGAAATAGTGTATTTATAGCAACATTCTTTCATTTTGAGCGCGGTTTCGTCAGCAAGTCCCATAGTCAGTCCGCGGCTTAGTATGACGAAGTTGGACGCGTCCTTGACGGCTTTCGCGGCGTCGTCTATTTGCGCGCTCAATTTTTTTACGTCGTCGAGCTTTTCACCGACCTTTTCCATATCTCTCATTATGGCCGGATTGCCGGAAACCTCTCCGACAATCATATTAAGCACACATACCTGAGCGAAAAAAGTTTTTGTGGCGGCGACGCTTTGTTCCTCTCCCGCGGCAAGGAACAACAAATAGTCGCTTTGTTTTGCGAGCAGGGAATCTCTGTCGTTCGTAATGCCGACGATTTTACAGCCCTTCGCTTTCGCCTTGGCGACGACTTCCAACGTGTCCGTGCTCATTCCGCTTTGTGATATCGCGAAGAGCAGACTGTCCTTGTAGTTGAGGGCGCCGTTATAGATCGTAGTCAGCGACGGCGTGTATGTGACGACCGGTATACCTGCGGAAAGCTCTAAGGCGTACTTAAAGCAAATCGTCGCGTTATAGCTTGTGCCGCGCGCGACGGTAACGACGTACGAAACATTTCCGCTTTTCAGGACTGCGGCGATTTCCTTGACGGCGCGGCGGTTTTGGGAGATGCAGGAGTTGACTACGGCGGGTTGGCTTAGCAATTCGTTCAGCATTATCGACATAAAAAACAACCTCGACAGATGTAATTGTAATATATCAGCGTAACCGTGACTATATAAATATTTGTTGAATATTTGTTCGGCAGGAGAGGGAAAGAGCTTGCGTTCGCGAATGAGCGACTACGGCTTTGCGCGGGACATTCGCACACTAGATATGTTTTGCCAAACTGCGGCGCCGGCGCGGCAAAATAAAACATTGTGAATAAGGACTCTAAATCCCTACTGTTCCTCCATCCTAAAACATTATAATAGAAAAACGTTTTAAAAGCAAATAAATTTATATTTGTTAGTAAAAAAAATTTATTTACTTTCCAATTTTATTTACGCGCCGTTTTAACGCGACGCAGGATATAATTACCATAATTATGATAATTACGATAATTATATTATAAGAAAAAACGTGAAAAATATTTATCGGGAAACGGTCTTGCGAGTTTGCCGGCAAAAAAATCAACGGTTATCTTTGAGCAATTCCAATTATTTATTCTTGCTCCGCGACGATACCCTTCGACCGTAAAAATTCTCGCTCATAGTTCTTTTCTAACTATAACGGACATTTTACTATGAATTTCTTTTTTATCGCTTCCTCTTCATTTTACGACTTGCCTTTTCGTATAAAACGCTATTAATCAGGCTTATTTTAGTTGACATAGTTCGCATTTTTATGGTATTCTATATGAGCCGCGTAAAAAAGGCTCTTTTAAGCGCATTAATTAACGTAACCGAAAGAAATAACGGGTTTTGATTTTAAATTAATTTTAAGCGTAATTCGGAGTGAAAAACACGTTTTAGCTTAAAAAATTAAAGTGTGATTCGTAGTAAGATTTAATTAGCGCCGCCTTATTAGCGAGACTTAGAGAATAGGAGGAAACGCTTTTAATGTATGCAATCATTGTTTCCGGAGGGAAGCAGTACAGGGTCGAAAAGGACGGTATCGTTAAGGTTGAAAGGCTTGACGGTCAGATTGGTGATAAGGTCAAATTCGACGTACTTTTATTTGCCGACGGCGGCAATATTACCGCCGGCAACCCGTTGGTTGAGGGCGCGCAATGCGAAGCCGAGATTATAGAGCAGGGCAAGGGCGACAAGCTTGTAATATTTCGCTATAAAGCTAAGAAAAACGTCA
Organism: Clostridiales bacterium; assembly: GCA_031275485.1. Lineage (GTDB taxonomy): Bacteria > Bacillota > Clostridia > Christensenellales > JAISNN01 > JAISNN01. The sequence continues at coordinate 4,715 of JAISOS010000090.1, forward strand.
AAAAAAAGCAAGGGCACAGACAGCCGTTTACGGCGGTCAAAATACTCGGTATTGCGAAGTAGGCTAAACGGTAAAATGAATAAAAATATTCGAGGCGGTTGGGAAATTACGGTTTAAGTATATTAGTCACAGCGAAGTAATATCGAATTTGCAATACTCAATATTGAAATATATATCATAAGAAAATCCGCTTGCTGAGATCGGAATATTCGGAATAACGAAGTAGTCTAAGAATTGCGATACGCGAAATAATAAAATGTCAAACGTTAAAAACAATTTTCGCGGTCGAAACGCCTAAATACGGTAAGGCGAAACTTGCGCGGTTAGCATTGCTTGCAACTGTCGGAATTTACGGCGCGCTTGAATTAAAGCCGATACATAAGCGCGGGAAAGGATATGACCAACGTAAAATTTTTTAAAAATAACGGCGGTTTTTATAGAATCGTTTGCGACGGGCACACGGATTTCGGCGTAGCCGGAGAGGATATTATTTGCGCCGCTTTGTCGTCTATCGTGCAAACCGCCGCGCTCGGGATTTTGCAGGTCGCGGGCGTTAACGCCGTTTTGAAAAAGGACGACGGCGCGGGGTATTTCGAGATGACACTGCCGGACAATATTACGGAACGCGTAAAACACGATGCGGACGTCATACTTAACACCTTGTATCTCGGGGTTGCGGATTTGCACTCCGGATATTCGGATTTTATTGAATTGGAGGTAATTTGAAATGTTTATCAATATTCAGCTTTTTGCCCACAAGAAAGGCGTTGGAAGCTCGAGAAACGGTCGCGAAAGCCAATCTAAAAGACTCGGACCCAAGAGAGCGGACGGACAGTTCGTTTTGGCGGGGAATATTCTCGTCAGACAGCGCGGCACTAACGTCCATCCGGGCAACAACGTAGGGATAGGCAAGGACGACACGCTCTTTGCTTTGATTGACGGCGTCGTCAGGTTTGAAAAGCGCGGCAAAACGGATAAACAGGTCAGCGTTTATGCTAAAGCCGAATAAAAGTTTTTGAATTTTTATAAAAGGGCGAAAAAATAACTTACCCGACCAAAGCACTGCGGAGAAAACTGCGCGGTGCTTTTTTGTATTTTTTAAGGGGAATGGATAGAGAATTAAGGCGATATTTTTATACCGTTTTTTGCCGCCAAAAACCGACTTTTTAAAGCTGTTGAAAAATCTTTAAAAAAATTTTATTTTATTTCAAATTAACTTGCTTTATTTGCAAATTTTTGATAAAATTTATACAATGAATAGAGTTTGTTCATAAAACGACGGCGACTTTATCATTATTCGGACGTGAAAAAAATTTTGACCTAAAAAGGAGTATACATATGGCTAACGAATTGACCTCAAACAAGAAAGTTCTTGAATTTATCGCCGAGAGCGTAAAGCTTACCAAGCCGGACAAGGTGGTTTGGATAGACGGCGGGCGCGCGCAGCTGGACGCGCTGATGACGGAGGCTGTAGCGTCCGGCGAGCTTATCAAGCTCAACGAGGAGCTCCTGCCCGGCTGTTATTTGCACCGCACGAAAGTCAACGATGTGGCGAGAGTCGAACACCGCACGTTTATATGTTCGCGTAAAAAAGAGGACGCGGGACCGACTAACAACTGGATGGAGCCGAAAGAGGCTTACGCGAAGCTCTCGGAGATATACGACGGGGCGATGAAAGGCAGAACGATGTACGTGATCCCGTACTCGATGGGAGCCGTCGGGTCGGAATTTTCCAAGGTGGGCATAGAACTGACGGACTCCATATACGTCGTCATCAATATGAATATTATGACGCGCATAGGGAAGAAATGCCTCGACGTCTTGGGCGGCGGCAACGATTTCGTAAGAGGGCTGCACGCGACCGCCGATATAGACGAGGAGAAGAGATATATATGTCATTTTCCGGAGGACAACACCATCTGGTCGGTCAATAGCGCCTATGGCGGCAACGTGCTTTTGGGTAAGAAATGCTTTGCGCTCCGCATCGCTTCCTATCAGGGCAAAAATGAGGGCTGGATGGCGGAGCATATGCTCATTCTCGGTATAGAAAAGCCGAACGGCGAAACTAAGTATATCACGGCGGCGTTTCCGTCGGCTTGCGGTAAAACCAACCTCGCTATGCTCATTCCTCCGGAAACCTATACCAAAAAGGGTTATAAGGTCTGGTGCGTGGGTGACGATATAGCGTGGCTCAGAGTGGGTGCGGACGGCGGTTTATACGCGATCAATCCGGAGTACGGCTTCTTCGGCGTCGCGCCAGGCACGAACGTCAAATCCAACCCGAACGCCCTCGCGTCCACAAAGAAAAATACGATATTCACAAACGTAGTTTTGAATAAAAAGGACAACACCGTGTGGTGGGAAGGATTAGATAAGAATCCGCCGGAGGACGCAGTGGATTGGAAAGGCAATCCGTGGAACGGCAAGACATCCGACGTCAAGGGCGCGCACCCGAACAGCAGATTTACCGCACCTGCGGTGAACTGTCCGTGTATAAGTCCGGAATTTGAGAATCCTAAGGGCGTGCCTATTTCGGCGATAGTTTTTGGAGGCAGACGCGCCAAAACCGCTCCCCTCGTTTATCAGGCGAGAAGCTGGGAAAACGGCGTTTTTGTGGGTTCGATAATGGCGTCTGAAACTACGGCGGCGGCGGCGGGCGCGGTGGGCGTCGTTAGGCGCGATCCTATGGCGATGTTACCTTTTATCGGCTACCATATCGGCGATTATCTTGCGCATTGGTTGGAGATGGGCAAAAAAATCAAGAAGCAACCTAAAATTTTCAACGTCAATTGGTTTCGTCTGGACGAGAACGGCAATTTTGCATGGCCTGGCTTTGGCGACAATATGCGCGTGCTCGATTGGATATTAAAGAGGGCGGAGGAAACCGTAGACGCCGTGGAAACCCCTATCGGCTATCTGCCTAAGCCGGAGGATATCAACCTTGAGGGCAGCGGTCTTACTGCGGAGGATGCGGCGAAACTGCTCGACGTGGACAATGCGGTCTGGACGGAGGAGGCCGAGGGAATAGAGGAGTTCTACAAGAAAATCGACGACAATTGCGGCAAGTTGCCTAAGGAATTGAGAAAGGAGCTCGACGGACTGAAAGCGAGATTGAAAGGGTAAGAAAATATCGCGGAATATTATAGCCCGTTGTTTTTTGGAAGGAAATTGTTCATTATTTATTAAAAGTATAATCACTATATTAAATTGATAAAAAACACCGTTGAGGCGTCCCTTTAGAGGTGCGCCGCCGCAGTGTTTTTTTATTTTTTCAACCGTATTTATAAGTCGTTATGAATTGGAATCGATCGAAAAAAGCGTTTAATTTTCGCCGTAAAGTATGAAAATGTTCTTTTTAGTATTCAGGCAATAAGAAAAAACGGTTCTTTTCGCCGCTGTGACGAAAAAAGCGGCTTTGATAGCTTTTTTCGCAATTCCAAATTTATAACGCTATATAGAGGGGAATTTGAGCTTGCGTTTATATTGCCGAATACGGATTTTTATAAATTGTTCCGGTTGATTATTCCGCGCTTTCCGGAATTTCCTCTAAGCGGAACGCTATATTTTTCCCCTCGTATATTTCGCCGATTTTACTGTTATAAGGTTTTAAGTATATGGTTTTTGTCTTTCTGTCGTAACTAAGGCTTGCTTTTAAAATTCTCTCTGAATGTTGCCATCCTTATTCTTGTTGCAAAAATACAATATCTCTTGTAGGCATTTTATAGCCTGTTGCAAAATAACAATAAAGTCCAAGGTATAAGTTCAAGATGTCCGATAGGTTTGTTTTAATCTCACCATATTCTTCATAATTGTTATACGTATAATAACTATCGCCTTTTTTGTCTGTAATAATCGTATGCGCGTTTACGGGACTGGTTGCAAATATAGTGCTTATATCAAAACTTTCGTTCGTATCAGTACCAACACGTCGACTTGATAGGAAAGAATATGGGCGGTCAGGTTCAGCAGTCCGCTGTCCACGACAAAGTTCAGCGTCTTAATGACAAAAGCCTGTTTGTTTTCGGCGGTTACGATCCCGTATATGTCCGTTATGAGCAGAGTCAACGAACGTTTGACTTTTTCCGCCGATATGTTTATCGTGTCGATTTTGGTGAAACGGGACAAATCTACGGCGTAGCCGTCAAAGAAAGCCGCGCCTTTTATTCGGGCGAACGCGAGAACCAAGTCCTTCGCCGAAAATACTACGTTCGTCACATAATTTCTTTACCTCGCCGATGGCGTCGCTTATTTTTTCCGTCACGGTTTTGACTACCGACGCGGCGGTCTGCGCCACAGTTTGGACGACGGCCACTACCGCTTGCGTTACCGCAGCCGTCGTTTTAACCGCCTTGACCAATTTTGAAAACAAGCCCACGTTTTCTATCGCTTAAAGATCGGCCAATTCGCTCAAATAAACGGGCTGTCCGTCGATTATAAAAACCGCGTCGATTTTTCCGTTATCCGAAAAAAACGCGCTCCCGCTGATTGAGTCGACCACGCCCAAGCCGTCCGGCGCGTCTATCGCCGCTTGTAACGTAAGTATTTCGCCGTTGTAATCGTATGTGATTAAAAATTCCGCAGTATAGCTTTCGCTTGCGTCGGAAAATCCTACCGTGTCGATTTCGCCGAATAAATCGGCGTCCAAACTCAACGTAGCGGAATACGCCGCAACGCTTCCGTTCAAACTAAATTCCGCACCGTCGAACGGGTCCAAAAACTTTTCGCGTCGACAAGCGCGATCGCCGCAGTTCTCGGTTTCGGGGAATAAGTATGCGACCGGAGAAAGCGCCGAATATCCCGCACCGAGAAACGCGGCAATCGAACAAATTATAAGAAGCTTACCGTGAATTTTGCGCGGCGCGGACGCGTCGCTTTCGTTTGCAAAAAAACTTGCCTTGAATTTTGTGAGACATAGATACCTCACCTACGTTAATTTTTTTACAAGCATACGCTCGCATGAATACTTTAACACCATTGAAACGTCCCGTCAATACACTTTTTGAATTTTTTTAACGGCGAGGTGAGTAAATTCGTTTTTTAAATTTTTGTTTGTTTCTTATCGAGTGGAAGCGGCATTTTTTATCAGGGCGTGTGTTCGCATAGAGCGCGAACGGCGCGCTTTGGCACATATTTACATCTTTCGGTGTTGTTTTTCCTCTCGTTTTCGCTTGCGTGAATACGCCTTGATAAATTATAAAGTTAAAAAAAAGATACGGAGAAAATATTTTGTTTACGGACGATTTTTACGGTTTTTTACAGAATTGAAAAATTTTTCCGGAAACGGGTGCGGGGGATACCTTTCATTTACAAAAGGTATCCCCCGCATATTGTTTTAAAGCATATTTTTTAAAAAATGAGGTTATATTTCTTTTTGCGCCTTTTTTGTTAGAGAAGCAAAAATTATATCGTATGACTTGTCGATCATACTTCGCAGTACGCCGTCGGGAGTCGCGCCGTCAAGGTATACGGAATTCCAATGCTCTTTATTCATATAGTAACCCGGAATAATACCCGCATATTGTCCGCGAAGAAAATCTCTTTCCGCAGGATGCAGTTTCAGCGTGACAATAGGTCTGCCGGCATTATCCGTTCCTTGCATCGCGAACATTTTCCCCCCGATTAAATACCTTATAGCGTTCCACTCTTCCTTGAACTCTTTTTCGGCGCCTTTTTTTGTAGCGCAATATTCGTCGAGCCATGTATATTTCATACATATTTTCCTAAAAGAGTAGTCCGTTAACGCGGATTACTCCATATAAATATTAAAAAATGAAGTTTTTGGGAAAATAACACGAATAAAAGTCTTATGTTTACAAAAGACTTTTCTCCGTATAATGTTCAAAAATAATTGAAAAAAACAAATCTAATTTTTAATCCTCGTCATAATCGCCCTTGACAATGTTATAGAAGTTGGCGCCCAAAGTATTGGTTTTCAGTTTAGCGAATAAGACGTTCAAAACGTAAGATGCCGACGCTCCTACGGCGGCTATTATGCCCGCGACAGTAATCGGGATATCTATATCCGGCACATCCTTAGGCATTAAGCTTATGGAAGGAAGTTCTATCGGAAGATCTGCCAAAAAGGCCAGACCGAGGGCATCCGCGACCTCGGGAAGGTTCAAAACCGCGATTCCGAACAATATTATGCCCGCGATAGCCGGAATAAATATAACCAATTGGAGCAACCACGATTTTATGCAGACCTTTATATAGCCGGAGATATTCTCGAAAGACATAATGTTCCAGCTTGCTTTAAGCGTCTTTTTGAGCGAGAGCGCGCCCTCCCCGTCGTCGGCGATCAGGTAAGGAACCATGGCGAATTTCAAATAGACGAATGTTGCGAACAGTACGGAGACGATCTCTAATACGGAAATCAGGGTAAGTACCGCGCCATCCACGCCCACAATCGGCAGAACAAAACCCGCTAGCGCGAGCAATACCAACGGTGAAAACGCGAAAAATGCGATGACGATAGGCGTCAAAACGATCTTCATAAGCGTGGACGCCTTAGGCGATATGCCGAAAAGGACGCTTTGGCGAGGATCCGCGCCGCCGCTGTAAGAGAGCGTCAGCGGATATTTGTAACTCACGCCGAACATAATCGCGCGGAGCGGTGAAAGCCCGAGCAGGACGACGATAAGGAACGCGCCGACGCCGAGCAGAATGTACTCGAATATGTAAGAACCCTCCGCGCCGTAGGTTTTTGCCGGATCGACGAACGTGAAAAGCAGGTGTACGAGAAAGCCGGACAACGCCAAAAAGGCTATGCCGACAAGCATATAAAGATGACCGAGTGCAAAACTTTTGCGGTTGTTATCGATATCCATCAGCGTTTGGTGTTCGATATAATTGTAATCCATAAAAACTCCTCTCCGTTTTAAAGGTTTTTTACATCGGGAAGCCATAAAAACGCATAAAAATTGCATACTTCCCTCAATCCACATACATTATATAGTATAATTCAATGCTTGTCAATACGTATTTGAAAAAAAGTTTATAAATATTTTAAAAAATTTTTTAAAAGATTGCAAAGTAATGTTGCCTTTAATAAAAATTTGTGTTACAATGTATTAAATAGTATCGGATTTTACGGCTCAAAGCCTTAAAATAATCTTCATTATTCATTATTGAATTTTTGTATTTACGTTACATTTATATTATATGTTTTACGGGGCGTAGCGCAGTTTGGTAGCGTGCTTGGTTCGGGACCAAGAGGCCGCGGGTTCAAGTCCCGCCACTCCGACCATGTTGAATGTTCATAACGCAGCTGAACATTCATATGTAAAGGAGTAGTCTGAAAGGACTGCTCCTCTTGCGTTATCCTGCTTTTTTTACTACATATTCGATTGCGACGCCTTGTCTGCCGTCGAGAACAACGCTCTGCTTTGCACCTCTGCTATTTCGGGTAAATCCAAAGCACTCACAAAGTTATAATGGATAGTGATTTCCCGCGTTCTCGCTTCGCCAACACCTTGAATGTGATAGACTTCGATTTTTTCAATCAATTCATTCAAGATGATTAGGTCAATGTTTTCATCTCCATAAACTGAGGGACGGATTTTAAGAATTGGTTTTTCAAGAGTTTTCGTTGCTTCTTGAAGAAATGTCAAACGTTTTTCAGTAGGTTTTTGAAATTCGTTTAAGAATCTCTTTTTTGAGCTCCTTTTGTTCGGCATTGGCTCTTTGATAACGGACGTATTTAATCGTTGGACATTCACTAAACTTTCGTGGTGCGCCCAGATAGGGCTTAGTTGTAAGCAGAACTTAGGTACTGTACCGCAAGGTAAAGCGGTAATCAACCTGTCTAACCGAAAAGCGAAAGTCGACACGGGAACATAGCACGACAGGAAAGCGGAAAGTTGTCCAAAGGAAAAGGACGCGACTGAACCGCAATGATAACAAAACGCGCGCTTAATTACACTGTTGAAATGAATGTGCCTTTCACAGACAAGATAGAAAAATTCTTATTCAAAAATGAAATAGCGGTTGTTAGAAACGGGACTTTAATACCACGACAACGGAAAAAACTTGTAAACTTAACCGATTTAGAAGTCGTAACAACGTACAACGCAGAATTGCGAGGACTATGTA
>JAISOS010000057.1 GCA_031275485.1 Clostridiales bacterium
GAATGGTTTACGCGTTAATGGAGAGCCCCGTATACACAGGAATGTGTAAGTACGGTTTGGAGAGAGGACTGTGCAAACCTACCATAGTAATATGGCAAGGCGGCACTTTCCTGCTTTACATTTTGGGCAGTATAGTGGAAAATTTGTAAGTGTTGTGTCCTGTCGTAATCTTGTCCGGGTCTTACTTTTACAGACAGGACATAATAGCCATTCATCTTTATTCATAACGTCTCCTCTAAAGAAAAATGGATTTTTTAACGGTCAGAACATAATTTATATGCTCAAATGGAGCGCTGTGACAAGAAAAATCAGCATGATCGGAAAACGAGGATAGGGTATAATTATGAAAATAGGCGTTCAGCTTTATACGTTAAGGAATTATCTGAAAAAACAAAGCGATTTTCCCGGCGTGTTCGAGCGGGTGCGCGCTATGGGCGCGGAAACCGTTCAGATTTCGGGAACGGGGGAGTTCGACGTCAAATTTTTAAGAAAGGTTTTGGATGATACGGGGCTTTCGGTTTGCGTCACGCATTCGCCGTTCGCGCGCATAAAGAACGATCTCGAGAGGCTTATAGAGGAGCATTCGGAGTTCGGTTGTTTTCGGATAGGCGTGGGAATCTTCCCGCCCGAATTCGACAAAAAAGATGCGGACGATATAAAGCGTTTTGCCGATACGATAAACGCGGCGGCGGCAAAGCTCGAGGCTTACAAAATGACGATAGCCTATCACAATCACGGATTCGAGTTTAACAAGGTTAAAAATACATCTAAAACGCTTTTTGATATTTTATTGGAAAATTTCAAGCCGTCTGTGGAATTCATACCCGATACGTTTTGGCTGAGACTCAAAAAAATGGATATCGTGTCCTTTTTGGAAAATTTAAAGGGTAGAATTTCCGTAATCCATTTAAAAGACTACCGCAGACGGTTTGCGCCTATGATGCTACCCGTGGGTGACGGCGTTTTGGATTTTAAAGCGATTCTTGAAGCCGCCCGGGTTTGCGGGGCTGCAGCGGCCGTAACGGAGCTGGATTTTTCAAAGGACCCTTTTCGCGATACTAAAAAAAGTTTGGATAAGACGTTTGAAATTATACGGGAATTGCGCGCGGACCGGTAGTGAAAAAATAGAAGCCGTTACGGGCAAGCTCGGTCGACGGAATTTATAAACAACCACATAGTGGCGCGCGGAATAATGTTTGTCGCGCAATATCTAATTTGATTAAGTACGCAACCGTATTAAGTATTCTAAAAAACGGCGCTTTTGAGAATACTTAGCCCGGTTAAGTATTCCGCAAACAGGTGTTTGAAAATATAATCTTTCTTTTCCCGTCATGATTTACCTTCTGTTTTTGTTGCATTTTTTTGTTCGGCGTGGTATAATTGCTATAATATTTTAGGTGTGCTCTTTCGGTTAGGCGATAATAATGTCGCTTTGAATTTGCGCGCCGACAAAAACGCGGGATACGCTTCCGCGTCCTCCTTTGTCATCGTTTTGTCCGCTCCGCGTGAGTGTCAACAAACGTTTACTAATGATTTAAAGAGGACAAAAAAAGAACTGTTACGCGTATAATAGCGTCAAATTTTGGTTTCTATTAAGTAAGCATAAAATAGAAAGAATATTACTAAAAAAGAATAATAATTCTTCGCGGTAATTATCTTATAATTAAATCGTATGATTATCTTCATTTGTTCCGGTAAAAATGACGAAAATACCGATTCGGAAACGCTGATTTTGCGTTGCTTGGAGGTTTATGCTTCAAAAAAGGGAGATCCCGCCGCGCTTGCAAATGTTAAAATCGCGAGAAATTCTTACGGAAAGCCATTTTTTGAGAATTTCTACGCGGAATTTTCACTTTCGCATACACGCGGTATGAAAATCGTCGCGGCGGCGGAGAGCGCGGTCGGAGCGGACGTCGAGTTCATACGCGAATTGCCGAATGCGGACGGGATTGCCGCGCGTTTTTTTACGGTCGGCGAGCGGCGCGGAATCAAAACCAAAGAGGATTTTTTCCGTTTGTGGGCGGCGAAGGAGGCATATTCAAAATACACCTCTTTGGGAATAGCCTCGTTTAAAACCTTCGATATAAGCGGATTGCCGGCGTCGCGGCGCGTGTATTCCGAATACGGATATCCTCGGACGGATTCTTTTAATACCCTTGAAGCGAGCGGACTGCCGACGGCAGGCTCCGAGCGCGCGCCTTTTGGGACGGCGTCGTTTAGGACGTTTAATATAGGCGCTATAAACGGAACGCGCCTTATCGGACTGGACGTGGGCGCAGGCTACGCGGCGGCGGTTGCGGGTGGAGGCGGAGAAAATATCGAATTTTATATGCTATAAAACCGTTAGGTGTCTACTTTATTACATAAAGAACGGGTGAAAAATATGAGGCTTAAAATATTTGCGGCGGTTTTATCCGCAGGAATAGCTTTTATTCTTTCGGCGGCGGGCTTTTCATCTTTCGCCGCTTTTTATAACGCGCCGTTTGAGGCGAGCGTTTCCGAATTTTCCCCGTCCGTATGCTGTGAGAATTATTTGAGCGGTTCGGAATATTCGGTTGCCGATTATTCCGAAAGCTATGACAATAATTCCGCCGTTTCGTATTCCGAAAGCTCTTTAAAACCAGGCGAGGCGCGCCTGAAAACCCGAGCCGTGTATTTTCTCGAGAGGACGGAATTGGAGTTTGAAACCTACGGCGACGAAAGGGTCGATACGGTGATATACGGATACGCGGGAAAATACGCTCTTAGCGTTCCCGACGGCGAGGGCAGGTTTTATATCTACGTCTATTGGACGCCTGCGAATACGGACGGCTTTTCGGGCGGAGGAGCGGTTCTTGAGCTCAATGTTACGACCGACGGCAATAAAAATCCGATGACTAACTTAACCGTCGAAGTGATATTTTACGACGCGGAATTTCCGTATGCGGACGGAAGCAAATTGGAACTGAACAATGCGCCGATCGATTGGGCGCCCAAGCTCAATTCGACGAACGCGGACGACGGACTTTCGGAGCGTTTTGCCGCGAATGTCGGCGTTAATACCGGCAGGGTGTCGCTTTTTTTGACCGAAACCGTCGCTAAGCCCGTAGGAAACAAAGATCCCGCCGTAAACTCGGAGCGCGAGGAACTCGATTACGCTTACGTCTTTCCCGGCGGCTTCGGAGTCGGGCGGAATATGAATGGTCTTTATAACGTTTTGTACGCGCGGTTTGGCGAGGAGCTGTTCGAATATTTGGAAATAAGCTTGAAAATAGAATACTACGCGGCTGTGGACGATCCCGTAATCCCTGAAAAAGATTTGTTCAATCTGCTCAAAACGATAAATATCACGGTTGTGAAAATAGAAAAATTCCCTGCAGTGCGGACGCGAATCCGCGAGGGCTTAAAAGCGTTTATCGGTTCGCTTTCGACAGACAGCAGTATCGGTGCGGCGGAGCTTACAAGCGCGCTGGGTCTGGACGAGGCTTTTGTCAATTCTTTTGACGGCGCGGTCGCCGTATGCAAAATTACGCGCGGCGGTTCTTCGGATACGGTTGTGATAAGTGCGGATTTGAAAAACCCCGCGAGTACTTCGGACGCGGCGAAATACAAACCGGCGGCGGGGGAGTATACGTTTTCGGTCGAAGTGTATTTCGGCGGCAATCTGTTTTGCATCTTCGATTTCAAGCAAAAGGTGGGGCTGTCCGTAGCGGGCATACTCAAAATTTCTACAATCGTAGCGGGGAGTGCGGCGGCGGTGTTTATCGCGCTTTCTTTCGTGGCGGTTGTTTACAGAAAACGGCGGCACGCCGGCGCCGCCGCTACGGGGAACGCCGACGCGTTAAATACGGATATAAGTATAAGCGGTTCCGACGCGATACATATCGGCGCGGGCAATCCGAGCGCGAATGAATCCGGAACGGCAAACACGGATGCGGGTAATTCCGACATGATAAATGCCAGTATAGGCGATGATTACGGCGCGGGTAATTCCGATATGAGTAAATTCGCCGGGGCAAATTCCGGCACTGTAAATGCTGTAAATTCGGATACTGCAAATAGCGGTTTATTTAACGCCGATTTTAATGGTTTAAACGGTAACGCGGAAAAATTAAAGGACGGCGCCGAATACGCGGACCTTCCGTCCGACCGCGCCTACTCGGGCAACGGCAGACAGCTGAAAGAAAAAATAACGGGTAATATTAACCGCAATTCCGAAAAAACGCGTAAAGAGAACGTTATAAAAACGAACGGCGGAATCGAATACGGCGACAAAACGAAAAACGGCGGAATGAAAGACGGAACTGAGTACGGCGATAAAATTAAGTCGGGCATAAAAGCGAACGACGAAGTTGAAGGCAGTAAAAAAGCGAACGGCGGCAAATACGCTGGACTTTTTGAAATTTACGATAAAATGAAAAAAGATAACGATAATAAGTAAAAACCCGTTTTCATAAATTAAAGTGCGCGTCTTTTTACGGATATAGTCATTTTACTTGCGGCGACGATTCCGTCGAAAGCTCTCGAACGATGTTTCGAAAACCGCAAAATATCCCGTAAATCCCGATATTTCGATTCATCAAAACGAATTCCGAATACGGTTTACATATTTTTCTAAACGGTGAACGAATAAAACGCCCGCCGGCGAGCAAAATATTAATGCGGAACGAAACCGTTTTACGCGGCGGCGGAGGATTTTCAAGAATTTTATCCGAAACGTCTTGCGCGGCTTCGCGGCGGCTGGTGTCCGTAAACGGAGGTGTTTTTATGAACAAAACCTATAAGCCGGGTGAAAAAGCCGAACAGAGCGGCACTTATGAATTGGTCAATTCCAACGGAAGCAAAACGGGTATGGCCGTAAGAGTTTCCGCCGACGATCATTTCCCGCCCGCAGACAAGAAGGGACAAAGATACTCCCTTAAAAAGTAGAGCATGCGTCGCGCGCCGACAAGGTATTTTAAAGATATTTTTCGGGCGCATAGCGTTTATACTAATTAAACTTTCAAATCGGACTGCGTCCGATTTGAAAACGCCGCCAAAAGGCGGTCGTCGGTTTAATACCGCTCGCAATCGGATGCGCGCAAAAAGCTTCGCTTTTTTCCGCTGCGTTTTAAGCGGCGGAAAAGGCGTTTGAAGCGCGGTTTAAAGTGTAATCACCGTACAACGTATGTTCCACGCTTAAGAAAATGAGGACGGATTCGCCGCTATTACGGCAAAAATTCGTTTTCATCGCAAAAAATTCCGGATAGACCGCCAGTCACCGGATTTTTTGTTATTCAGTTATTTTAACGCAAGGTTTTTTATTTTTTTACGATGTGTAGGCGCTATCGCAATAAGGCGGATTTTAAACGATTTTTATGTCCGGCAAGGCGTTTTTTGCAAGGCGCGGCGTTGCTGCGATAGTGAAAATAATACCGCTGAACGTGAAAAGTAGCAAAATACGACTATTTCGCATAGCGTCAACACGCCATAGTTTTATAAAGAATACATGGAAAAAATCACCGTTTGAGGAACGGCTCAAACGGCTTTTTCGCGTTGCGTTTAATTTTTAATTAGGAGTGCATAAATAGCGTTGACATTTAAGGAACGTAAACATTACCTTTTTATATGATTATTGTCAATCGAAAAGTGTCATATATACAACACGGCAGCATATAAAGGGAGGAATTGCGCACAAGGCTGGGCGAGCCGATAGAGGACGCGTTAATAAAGTTTTGCGACACTCCAAAAACGAGAGGGGAATTAGCCGAGTTTCTTGGAACGGACAAAGAGTTGGCGATGGAACAATATGTTAGACCGCTTATAGAAAAAGGAAAGATATTTTATACGATACCGGACAGTCCGCACACTCCGCAACAAAGGTTTGTGAACGGGAACGGTAAGGAGTATGTGATAACGAGAGAAAGTCTTATACAGTTTTGTAAAGAGCCGCGAAGCATTGACGCAACCTCAAGGTTTTTACATATGAATCAAATGTCCGCGCGGACGATGTATCTTTATCCGCTAATAGAAAGCGGTAGATTAAAAAGAACGATGCCGAGGAACGGCAAGCAAAGATATTTAGACTCCGATATAGAGCTATCGGCGGAGCAATTGTTTAAAATCGATAAAATGAGACCGCCTTACTGAAGTGGTATGGGAAGCGGGAATTTACACCCCGCGACATGTCGGCGTACAATATGCCGCCGTGTTATTAAGCAAAACGAAGTCCGACGGTCGGTTAAGTTATAAGCGAATCGGCAATAAGGGGGCATATAAAATTCACGAGATAAAATAGGGAACCGTATAGAATCTATAAACGAACGAAATCAGAAACGGCACGGATATAACGATAAAGATTATTTGACAATGGATGCGAAATCGGCTATAATAACATAATTGAAACGAGGTAAAGAGTATGATATACAAAAAGTTGAGGAAACTGCTTACTGACCGCAACTTAAAAAGCAAGTTCTAAAAGCCTCGGCGCGTATTAGTTCGGCGTCGATGACCAAATTAACGCGCGGCGACAACATTGCCACCAAACGACCATATGTGGAGGATAACGGCTATGATAAATTCGATAGAATTATTATGTGGCGCGGGAGGACTTGCACTTGGATTGCATCAAGTGGGGTTTTCGCCATATGCGTTATTCGAGTGGGATAGAGATTCGTGCGAAAATATAAAAAGCAATATTACGGCGGGATATGATGCGGTCAAAAACTGGAATGTAATTCAGACAGACGTGAGAGAAATCGACTACAAGCGGTACAAAGGTGTGGAATTCGTGACAGGCGGTTCGCCGTGTCAACCATTCTCCTTGGGCGGCAAACATAGAGTCTATAACGATGAGAGAGATATGTTTCCCGAAGCGGTTCGCGCTGTCAGAGAACTGAAACCAAAAGGTTTCATATTTGAGAACGTGAGGGGGTTGCTCAGAAAGTCGTTTGCATCTTATTTTAATTATATCATACTGCAATTGACATATCCAGAAATAATCAGAAAAAAGGACATGGATTGGACGGAGCATTTGGTAATGCTTGAATGCTATCACACTTCCGGTATACGTGCTGGGCTTGAATAAAATGTTGTGTTTCGTTCCGTCAACGCTGCAGATTATGGAGTTCCACAAGTGCGGCATAGGGTTGTTATCGTCGGATTCCGAAATGACTTGAGTGTCAACTGGGCGTTTCCTGCCCCGACACATACGAGGGAAGCACTTCTGTACGCAAAATATATTGACGGTACTTACTGAGATGCGCATAACATGGACCCAAAAGACAGGTTGATATTTTCGACAGCCCAGCGCGACACCTGTGCAGATATTTTGAGCAAAGGGAAGTTGGGCAAAGATGGCAAACCGTTAGGGATGCGTTAATGGGTTTATCGGATCCGCGCAGAGGAATCTCTAAAATTGCTAATCATGAGTTCCGCAATGGAGCGCGTATGTATGTGGGGCATTCCGGAAGCGTCTTGGACGAGCCGTCTAAAACCATAAAGGCCGGAGCGCACGGAGTACCGGGGGGCGAAAATATGCTCACGCTTGATGATGGTTCAATCAGATATTATACAGTGCGCGAGAGCGCGAGGGTACAAACATTTCCCGATAAGTATATATTTCACGGTTCGTGGACTGAAAGCATGAGGCAGATAGGGGATGCCGTTCCGGTTAAGCTCGCCAATATTATCGGCGAGTCTGTGGCATCGCAAATACGGAGAATAAAGGACGATGAAACAAAACATAAAACCGTACAACCCGCTTGATAAAAAACACCTTGGCGCGAGCGTGGCAGATGCGCTTGTCGAAGCTCCAATATATGGACTTCCCCCCGAAGCATTTGTGGGGGCAGGTGTTTATGCTTTATATTACACGGGTATCAAAATATTTGTCGGAAACGCTAAATAAATGATATGCGCCGATTGTTGATTTTTAGATTGTCGACTCTGCTTTGCCGTTTGAAAAGAGCGACAGCCGGCGGACGGCGCGCGATGTTTTCATATCAAAAAAGTAAAATATCTTCAAATATTAAAAATAAATACCGTGCATAGAGGCTCAAAAGCGTGGTATTGACGATTGACGCGGTAGAAGCGGACACACGGTAGTTAGATAATTTTCAGCCGATGCCCAAATGGCAAGCCCCTACTTGAAATTGCAAGACATCTGAATGCTAAGGAGCGCCGTATAAAAGAAGTTAAAACTAAAAAAAGACAAGATAATACCTGACGCCGAATTTTCCGCGCCAATAGTGCGATAGGTTTTGCGAAACGAAAAATATATCGACACGTTTATTTACTGCATAACAAAGAAAATAAAAACCAAAACGGATTCGACGAATACGGCGTCAAGGCGGCGCGGTATAATTTCTATTACTGCTCGGCAAAGCGCAGGAATAAAAACTGTAAAAAAAGAGAGTAATGTAGGCAAAGAACGCATAGAGGATGCCGTTATTAAAAGAATAATAGATTACTGTTATAACAATGAAAGTATAGAATTGCTTGCTGATGACTTTCACAAATGGTATAAAACCGCGCCGAGTTATTTTTTTCGGCATACCGTGAGAATATGCGTTGCCCAAAACGACGCGTACGCACACTGAAACAGCCTAAAAAACTATTCGCCGTCAAGTTTTGAAATGGGGTCTAATATATAAAACGAAACAAGGAAGGCGTAAAATGAAAATTGATTTTGACAAGGCGGTTGCCGAGATTGAAGATATTACGAAACGTATGGAGGATCCGTCGATAAGCCTTACGGAGAGCATAGAGCTTTTTAATGAAGGGGTTGTTCTGTCCAAGAAGTGTCTGGAGGTTTTGGAGGACGGAAAGGGTAAAATTATGCTTTTGACCGACGAGGTAAACAATGTTTCCAAGCCGTTTGACGTCGACGAAAACTAAGGCGGCACGGCGTGACTAGATTGCGAATATTGCCGTCGGCTTTTGCGGCGCAAAACGAGCGAAAAACCGCGCGGTCTTGCTTACGCGAAAGACAAAGAATGTTACAATAATACATAGCCGTTACGAATAGGAACTGAAGAAATGTCAAACGTTTTTCAGTAGGTTTTTGAAAAGAATCTCTTTTTAGGTCTGTCGTAGAGTAGTTTAGCATACTTTAGGGAGTAAAAACAACTAAAATCAGAGAGTTGTTAAATAAAGGTTGGGGTTAGGGGCATAGCTCCCCCTTTTTTTGCAAAAAGAGGGGGAGCTGTTTCGTGAATTTTACATGCCAACAAGCCCCAACTAAATTGTGGCACAATTGTAGCAGATTTGATTCGGCGTGTTAAAGTTCGTTTAAGCGGCGGCTTGCTCGACAAAACGGACGGAGAACTCGGTGTCGGCTTTCAACCGGGCGAAAAGCTCCGCTCTTTTTTGCAGAGGACTTAGCCACGCGATGCGACCCTTTTTGTTTTTACTTTTGAATACCGATGTTGGGATATTATTTGAGCGGGTTAAATATTCGCTCATTTTTTGTTGCAACTCCTCAAAAGTTTCAAACCGTAGATATTTATAAAACCGTGATTGGTCATTGCGATGAGAACGCTCGACTTTTCCATTGTGCCGGGGAGTGCGGGGCTTAATGAGTTGATGTTCTATTTTTAATTTTTGCATGGTCACATCCGCGATATGCTGTTTTTTACCCGTGCCTTTACGTTTAGGGTCTGTGAATTCGGAACCGTTGTCGGTTTGAATAATTGCGGGGATATAGCCGAAATAGACGATAGCGCGTTTAATAAAATCAGCCGTGGAGTCGCCGCAATGCTCCGTATATGGATAGATAAATCGTTCACGCGTCGCTTCATTGAGCATCGTGTATTGGGTAATACTTGAGACCGTTACTACAAATAATTGCATTCGGCGGGAATGAATTTAACGTCCATTTGCCACTTCACGCCAAGCATTTGCGGTGTGTCATATTTTTTGGGTTCATAAGACTTTTGGATTTCAAGAGCGGCTTCGGACGGACGAATGCCGTTTTTTCGTATGTAGCTGTACATAGCCATCGGGTGACGGTCATATGCGTAGTTAGTACGCAATTCGCCGTAAAGCTCGGCGTAACCGAAGTCCGGGTGTTCAGCATAAACGGTTTCGATGTTTTTGCGTTCTTCGGCGGTATGAGAATTTGGATGCGGAGTTAACGGACGAGATGATTTATTCCGCAAACTTTCAAGAGAGCCGTCATAAGCGGCTTTCCACCGCCACAAACTCCGCTCGGTGCATTTGCATTTCTCGGCAACACAGGCAATGTCTCTAGTGGTGCCGCTCCACATATTCAGTGCTTTTAATTTTTGTTTCGCCGTGAATTTTACGCTTTTCATATACCCTCCGATGTTTTCATTATAACTCAAACTTGTAAATTGTTCAACGTTTTTAGTAAATCATTTGATGTTTTTTGTTTGTTTCAAAGGAAGGGCGCGAGATGCAGATAATAAAATGGAGACAAAAATGGTTAATATAATTTACGACTTTTTAATCGACGAGGGAATATCGTCTAACGTAATCGGGTTTCGGCACATAATGAATGCGATAGAAATTCTTTGTGCGGAAAAGGAATGGAAATTCGGCGGCGAAGGTGGGATATACGACAGGATAGCAAAAAAACAAGACAAGGGATATGGATGGAGAACAATAGAGCGGTCATGCCGGTATGCGAATTCGAAGGCGAAGAGATATTCGGAAATGACAATGAAAGAATGGTTGGTATGGATTGCGGTGGAAGTTAAGGCAAAGTGCTGATAATAGTATAGAGGCGGTAGTAAGAGCCGTATCAGAAAAAGGAGAGCGAAAAAATGAACAAACCAAAAGTAACATTTGAGGGAGCAATCGAAAAAACGGCGGTCTTTACTGTGAAAAATGCGATGCAAATTTAGCCCTTGAGAAAAACACAAAAATGGTGGCGCACATGGGCGGTGCGAAAACTTTCCGTTGGGTTTACAACTGCACAAAATGCGACAATGTTATCACAAGAATACAAGAGCGCATAAAGGAGTGGAACAACAAATAATGACGGACGAAGAAAGAAAAGAAGCGATTGAACGGCTTGAAAAGCTCGACGAGGGAGGCTTGCAAGGAGCGGAACTTGAAGCAAGATTGGAACGTATGGACGCTAACAAAAAGCAAGCGGAGTTCGCCGCAAAAAGAAATCGCATAATGACCGTAGGCGAACTGATGACAAACCTTGCAAAACTACCGAAAGATACCGCAGTTTGTTTAGCGAGTGATGAGGAAGGTAATAGTTACAGCCTCGTACAAGGCGCTACTTGAAAGTATAGTATGGTGTCTGACGGGAGAAACGATACGCGGAACGCGGGATGTGAAAAACTATTACACCGACGGTGATTGTACCGTAAGCATCGAGTTTGAAAAGGACGGAAAAATTTATGAGATAACCCGAAACAAGGGAAAAAGCCTTGCGCTGACAGTCGACGGAAAAGACTGTTCGGGAAAAGAGACGGAGCAGACGAGGGCAGTGGTACGCATTCGGCAGTAATTTGGAAAGTTGTTAGATATTTGGATAACTTCAAAGAGAAGCCATATTTTATCGGAACGCCTAAAAATATGTCGAGCAATATAACGATAGGAATAACGGATAATCTATGTGAAATACTAAGCGTTTTGAAAAAAACTCGAAAACGCCCCTTTTTGTATTCGGCGATAATCAACCGTTAGCCGAAAATACGCTTGCCAGAGCCTTTAAAAAATATTGCGAAGCCGCTAACGTTCCGCGAATTCGCATACACGATTTTCGGCATTCTCATGCCAGCTTGCTTATATCGCAAGGAACAAATATCATTTTGGTCGCAAAACGTTTAGGACATAAAAAGATATTGAACAGACACTTAACACTTACGCGCATTTGATGCCCGACGACGAGCGGAAGTTGCTTGACAATCTAAATCGGTTATTATAATTTGTACCTAATTTGTACCTAAATATTTTCCAATGCTACATATCGCGCTTAAAACAAAACTCAACCACTACATATAGTGGTTGAGTTTGTTGGCGGAGAAGCCGGGATTTGAACCCGGGCGAGATTCATCACCTCCTACTCCCTTAGCAGGGGAGCCCCTTCGACCTCTTGGGTACTTCTCCAAAGATAAAAGACAAATATAACTTGATAAGATTAACACAAAAAAAGCGATATGTCAAATATTTTTTTATAATTTTAAAAATATCGGTCAATTTGGAAGTCTTGAAGTTCTTTGCCGTTGTAATTTAGATTAAATAATATTAGCTCTAAAAAGCTCGATATCATGAAGTTTTCCGCACATTCGGCAAACGCAAATTACCTTGCCGCCTTTCACCGTCGATCACAATTTGCTCTTTGATTGCGCGTCGTTTTTTGTTTTCCGGAGCAGTTATTTGCGTTGTTTTTTTTGAGGGCGTTCGGTTTCTTGTTATACCGCGTCCAAAATTCTTACGTTCCAAAGAACTTAGCCGTAACATTTAGTCCGAACGGAATCGTAAAAAGCGTTAAAATTCTTTGAAAAAATGAGCGAAGAAAGCCTTTTGTCCGCAAAAGATTTCCCCGAGTATAATTTTCAAAAAAGCTTGAAATAAAATATTTATATGAAAACTGAATAATATCCCTTGAATACGGCATACAATTATACAGGTAAAATTCACGTCGATCGGCGGATTGTCCTGCTGAAATACGGGCTTTCGTTATCGGTGGGCGGGGCTATCGACGCAAGCTGTTTTTGCGCGCAATCGGTGGGTTGTCTAAAACGTGCCGCGGGGGAATGTTTTCGTAATGTGGTCAACGGCAATAAGTATAGATAAAAGGTACGGAAGAGAGTTCGCGTATATCCTCGGCGAGGTCAAAAAAAACAAATATTCGTCCTGCGCCGTGGAAGAGAGCCGTTTTAGGTACTTTGTGCAAGTCGTAAGCGAGGAAAAATACCGCGCCGCCGTTGTCCGAGACGTTATTAGAATAGTCGCCGACGTGATTTTGATATATTTCAAGGCTCGGTATTTGAAAAAACGGCTGACGGACGGACGCGGCGGGGATGATGCGGGCACGGTGGGCGACGCTATGGCGATTCTGATTTCCTCGCTTATATATTTCGACGTGGGTATAGAGAGCCGTATACTGAACGGTATAATAACGGATTCCGACGAATATTCGGTGGACGGTCTTTTTATGTTCAGAATGGGCGAACTTATTTACAACTGGGACGAGCTTTGCGCTCTGAGCGCGGGGCTTTTATCGTTGAATCCGTCCGATTCGGACATATTGAATCTAACCTCGTTTTTAATAGACGCGTCGAAAGGTAAAAAAAACAAAATTACCGTGTCCGGCGCGGATGAAATTTCGGTTTTCAACGTTACGACGAACGAGAAAATTTATATTCACGACATTTTTTCGGACGAAAAACAGAACCTCACGAACGCCATTATCAGCTGTTATCCGGAGGAAATTTGTTTGAAAAATAAGAATCTGTCGGAACGCGTATTAAACGTATTGAAAAAAATCGTGAAAATTCAAGCTGCCGAGATATAGCCCGGTCGTAAACAGGAATGGTCGCGACGGGGGCGACGGGGGTATTATTACGCGGCGTTCTCTATGCGAAAAAGTAACCCGCGAATTTCGCTAAAAGGTTTCGTCTCGGCGTTCGGTTTGCATAGAATTATTAAAATATTAAAGTTTTTGGGAAAGGGACGCGGGCGGAGAGGTCTTTTTGTCAAAAAAGGTTTTTTCCTAAAATATTTTTTGCTTTTCCCCTTTAAAAGCCTTGAAATAAAATCAATTATGTTGTATAATAAAACAAATGCAAAAAAAATATCCTTTGTTACTCGCACCCGCATATAGAGATTATCTATGGGGCGGAACAAAGCTCGAAAAAAAATGGGGCAAAACTCCGCCGGAGCCGGGTGCGGTTATCGCGGAAACTTGGGAGCTTTCTCTGCGTGAGGGCGCTCTGTGCGGAATAAAAAACGGGCGGTTCGCGGGACTTACGCTTCTCGAGGTTTTGGAATTCAATCCCGGTTTCGCCGGCAAAAAATGTCTTTCTTTTTCCAAATTTCCGTTGCTTATAAAGCTCATAGATTCCGCCGCGAATCTCTCCGTTCAGGTTCACCCCTCGGACGCATACGCTCTGGTTAACGAGAAAAGCTACGGTAAATCCGAGGTCTGGTTTATTTTAGAGGCGGAGGAGAACGCGGGCGTCTTTTTCGGCTTTAAGAGGGATTCCTCCGAGGCGGAGGTCAGAGACAGAATAAACGACGGCTCGCTTACGGAGATACTGAATTTTACGAAAGTCAAAGCCGGCGACGTCTTTATGATAGACGCGGGGACGGTTCACGCTGTGGGCGGCGGCATAACTCTCGCCGAAATTCAGCAGAATTCCGACCTTACGTACCGTGTGTACGATTTCGGCAGAACGGATAAAAACGGCAAACCGCGCGAATTGCATATAGAAAAAGCTTTAACGGCGATGAATTTTCGAGCGCATACGGGGGAGGCTTCGGTCTATCCTTACGTGGATTACGCGGAATTTCAAAAGCGTTTGATTGCCGACAATAAATACTTCTTTTCGGAATTTTACAGGTTGGACGGCGCGTGTCCGCTCTGTAACGAGGATTGCTTTACCGTACTGACGCTGACCGCCGAACGCGCCGATATTCGTTACGGAGGCGAGAGCCTTTCCGTTGTTAAAGGCGATACCGTTTTTATCCCCGCAGGGTTGGAGATTTCGGCGAGTGGAAAAGCGGAATTCATCGCGACTACGCTAAGGTAAAGCGCGGTTCTTTGAAAATTTTTGCGCGCGTAAAGTATTTTCTTGGGGAAAATTTATCCGCGCGTCCTTTTTCTAAAAAACTCTTGTGATTTATGCGGTCGGTTGGAAATTTCGGTAGATTTTCGGAGAGAGTTGCCGGAATAGCTTCTACTGCGGCGCGGTTATTTCGAGGGTATTTTTTTGTTCGGTTGGAAAATTCGGAGGTTTTAGGGAATAAAACAATCTAAAACCGTCCTTTGCTCATATAGGTGCGGTAAACCGTGAGCGGAAAACCTTCGCCGGTAAGTATATAATGCCGCTTTACAGCGTCGTTTTTTGCCCGCAAGTATGTTTTACTGCGCTCCGTAACGTTCTTTTTTAATATTTGACAGTATTTTTCTCGTCCGTTTGTACGGGACTTATGATTCCCTGTAACGCTTTTTTTGTGTGTACCGGGTACAGTCACGGATTATGGCCGCTTTGCGTAAGCCGACGCGGTTTGCGGTGTTTTACGGAATTCTTTGCGCGCTCGCTTGGAATAGTATTAAAAAATACTTAAGTTTTTGGGAAAGAGTTGCGGGGAAGTCGCTTTTGTGAAAAAAGATTTTTTCCGCTCATAGATCAATTTAATCCCGTTTTAAGAAAAAAGGAGTTTTATGTACATAATCGGCGTGGATATCGGCGGTATGAGCGTTAAAGGCGGCATAGTCGGCGAGGACGGCAAAATTTTGTGCAAAGCCGGCGTCGAGACCAAGACCGCGAGTGAGCCGGACGTGATTATCGCCGATACGGTTTCGCTTATAAACAATCTTATGCAAAAAGCCCGCTTAAAAATCGGCGGTATAAAAGGCTTGGGGTTGGGTATTCCCGGCGCGATAGATTCTAAGCGCGGCGTGATCGTATATTCCAACAATATCAACTTTATAAACGTTCCGATTGTCGAAAGACTGCGCGGATATTTCGGCGAGTTGCCCGTGTTTATCGGCAACGACGCAAACGCCGCCGCGCTCGGAGAAATGCGTTTCGGCGCGGCGAGAAAATACTTGAACGCCGTGTTCGTCACGCTCGGCACGGGTGTGGGTACGGGCATCGTCATAGACGGCAAGCTGTTCGAGGGCGTAAGCTCGGCGGGCGCGGAGGGCGGGCATACCGTCATTGTCGCGGACGGCGAACCATGCTCATGCGGCAGGCGCGGCTGTTTCGAGGCATATGCCTCCGCGACCGCTCTTGTGAGGCAGACTAAGGCGGCGATGGAGAAACATCCCGACAGCCTTATGAGCGTAATAGCGCGCGAAAAGGGACGAGTCAACGGCAGGACCGCATTTTTAGCGGCGGCAAGGGGCGACGTTGCGGCGCAGGAGGTGATAAACAGATATATCGGCTATGTGGGAGAAGGAATCGTCAACCTCGCTAATATATTCCGTCCGGAAGTAATACTGATAGGCGGGGGCGTTTCCAACGAAGGCGACGCGCTGATACTGCCGCTTCAAAAAATTATGGACGAACGCTGTTACGGCATACATAACGGAAATCCGCGCGTGCTTGTGGAAAAGGCGTCATTGACGAACGACGCGGGAATTTTGGGCGCGGCGTCGCTAGCGTTGTAATTTATTTTATGAGCCGATTTAAAAATTCGATTTATATCCGTATTATATTACGTTATATTTACCGTATTGCGTCGCGGATATAAAAAGATACGCGGAAATTTATGCGTTTCATAAAAATCGCGCGGGAAAATGCGCATTAGAAAGTGTGCGTTTTAATAAAAAACGTATTAAAAAGCATACGTATTTAAAAAAATATACGCATGGAAAAGCGCGTAAAATATTACGCGTTTTTGATAAAAACGAACGCGTAAAAATATACGCGTAAAAACGTGTTTAATTTGAAATTTATAACCTTTTTGCGGGTTTTATACAAATATCTACTATATTTCGGAAATCGGTTGCGGAGCTGTTTTTTGCGTCGTCGGGTTTTTTTACGCTTTTAATCCGATTCCGAAAGGTTGCGTTTTGTGTCTTGACGCTTAAAGGGCGTTTTTAATGGGAAATAACAATTAAATTAAGGAGTTTTATGGCAAAATCATTCAAAATCGTATTCCTCGGCGGCATAGGGGAAATAGGAAAAAATATGACCGCTATCGAATACAGCAACGACATAATAGTCGTGGACGCGGGGATGTCCTTTCCGGGATACAATATGCCCGGCATCGACTACATCATCCCCGACACGGGCTACCTGAAATCAAATAAAGACCGAATTCGCGGCATCGTGCTGACGCACGGTCACGAGGATCACATCGGCTCGCTTCCTTATCTCTGCAAGGATATCCCCGGATTGCCCGTTTTCGGCACGCGGTTGACGGTAGCTCTTTGCCAGCACAAATTCAGAGAGAATAAGATAGCCGACAATAATCTGAACGTCGTTTCGGAGGGCGGAGCGGTTAACCTCGGCTTGTTCCGAATCGAATTTATCAAGGCGACGCACTCGATCGCGGGGGCGTGCCATCTCGCGATAGACACCCCTATCGGTATGATCTTCCATACGGGCGATTATAAGTTTGACTACACGCCGATCGACGGCAAAATGACGGATCTCGGCAGGCTCGCGGACCTCGGAAACCGCGGCGTCACCTTAATGCTCGGCGAGAGCACTAACGTCGAGAAGGAAGGACACTCGATGAGTGAAAAAAACGTAGGACAGTCCTTGGACTATATCTTTTCCAAAAATACTGACAGACGGCTTGTAATCGCGACGTTCTCGTCAAATAT
Source organism: Clostridiales bacterium (assembly GCA_031275485.1). Lineage (GTDB taxonomy): Bacteria > Bacillota > Clostridia > Christensenellales > JAISNN01 > JAISNN01. The sequence continues at coordinate 17,447 of JAISOS010000057.1, forward strand.
TTACAGAATTCAGCAGATTATAGACCTTGCTGTCAAACACGACCGTAAGGTCGCCTTTTCGGGCAGGAGCATGATAAATATCGCGGAGATGGCTTTTAAAATCGGAGAGTTGCGCTTCGAGCATACGACTATCGTCGATATAGACAAAATTAAACGCTATCCGCACGAAAAAACCGTCGTCATCTGTACGGGCGGGCAAGGCGAGCCGATGAGCGCGCTATCGAGAATGTCCACGGGCGACTTCGACAAGCTGACTATCGGCGCAAAGGATACCGTCGTGCTCTCCTCGTCTCCGATTCCAGGCAATGAAAAAATGGTGCTGTCCGTCGTCAATAACCTTTACAGACTTGGCGCGGACGTCATATACGAGGCGTTGCACGAGGTTCACGCGTCGGGACACGCTTATACCGAGGAGTTGAAGCTGATGCTCTCCCTCATTAAACCGAAATTTTTTATTCCCGTTCACGGCGAATACCGTCATTTGAAAAAACACAGCTTTATGGCTCAAGCTCTCGGCATGAGCAAGGAAAATATATTCGTACCCGAAGCGGGCTCAACCGCCATAGTTCAGAGAAACGGGATAAAGGCGGGACCGAAAGTGCAGGCGGGGAATATTTACGTGGACGGGTACGCCACGGGAGATATGGACAGCCTCGTGCTTAAAGACAGACAGCACTTGGCGGAGGACGGATTTATTCTCGTCATTTTGAATCTTCTCGCGCTGACGCCCGGTAACGAGGAGAGCTTTTATTCCAATGTAGACGTAATCACGAGAGGTTTCCACAGTACGGACGGCTTTACGCCCGAAATCAGGGAAATCGTTAAAAATGCTTTGGCGCAGTTTGATTTCGATAAGTGCGACGACCCGGCCGTAATTAAGGCTATCGTCAAAAAAACATTGCGAAAGCATATTTTCAATAAGTATAAACAAAATCCGATGATTATGCCGATAGTTTTGGACAGCTCGCTTTGAGCGAAGATTCAGGGAAGAGGGATTTGCGCGGAGAGACTTTTTTAAAAAATTATACGGGGATGGGAACCTTTTGTATAAAAAAATGTTCCCACGCTCCCATTTTCAAAAAATCTCAATACTTTTATAAGTTTTACTGCGAATATATCCCTGCCGTTTATGTCAGGCGTCCCGTCGAGCCGTCACTCGATAGCGTCGCGCACGGGGGGGGGCTACCCGCAAATACTGTAATGCGAACTCTTTCTTTTTGCTCCGTCTCGCGTAGCTTATCTTTAACGAGGTTTTCCATAATCTCGATATTTTTCCTTTCGCGGCTCTTATTTTGCCGGCCGGCAAGCGTTGCGGAATATGCTATCAATAAAATTTTATAAAAGCGCGGGTGTTATGAAACTGATAGAGTTGTCTATATAAAAACTTTCTGATATAATATAAGCGCGAGAACTGCAAAGACAACGGAAGGAGGACGCCGTCGGGAAATGCGGAGACGCAACCAAGCAAAAGAACTAATCTTACGGGAACGGCATAAATATCCTTGCGGGCAAAGGGTTTTCCGCGCATAAATCAGTTCTGTCAAAAAATAAAAGCATTATTATGAGGATAATATCGAATTTCAAGGATTGTTACGACTATGTCGGACACAATAGCGGTGAAAACGGCGATACCGGCTACAGGGAAAAGATTTACGTCAGAAACGCCGCGCTAAAGACTGCCGCGTACGCGCTTGAAGAAATCTGTGAAGACCGGCTTGGTACGGACTGGAGCGGCGGCTGGGGGCGCGGTCTTTATCTCAAACAACGGTACGTTTCAAAATAGTGGACGGAAAACAAGCGTGCGCTCGGTCTGTCCGACTGTCCCGCTATACGTTCGGGCTGTATTTTCTTATGCGGAAAGGCGTATCCTTTTCTGTTTTTGAGGGATACGGCAAAAAAATTCTCACAGCCGGAAAAAGCCTCCGCTTAAAGCCGTCCGAGTATTACAATGCGCACATTAAAGAAAGCATCGAAAACAAGCAAATAAGGAGAGCTTGGGAGAAAGGAAAAGCGAATGAGAATACTTACAATTTTTTTAAAACGTATTTTTCCGTTGAGGAATTTCGTGGCGACATAAGCGAGGCTGAACCGACCCGTATACGCCAGCGGTATTACGATGGGGGGATATTCCGCGATGCAAAAGGATTTTTTGAGTTTTACACGGGGAAGGATTTTACGCCCCTGCACCTGCGGTTGGATTGTCCGCTGACGCTGTTTGTCAAAAAGGAGGCGTGGCGCACCGGACAAGAAACCGAGTACGAGTTTATGCTCAATCAGATGCTTTCCGAATTTGATTTTATGCGAATCGTCGGTGCGGAAACGCTGTTTCAAGAATTGGAATTCTTGGGCGGCGTGCTGGTAAAAGACGAAATGCCGTTTTCGCCGCAGTCGGATTTTGACAAACTGACCGCGCACGGTTTCGACCCGAAAAGTTCTTTTAGAAAAATGAATTAGTTTTTTTTCTTAAAAAAGATTGTACGCGGGAGACTTTTTGTTCACACAAAGATTTCGCGCGATCAAAAAGCCTCCGAATAAAAAATTCACACCGTATCAAAGCCGAATAAGCCGGCAAGAAGGAGAAATTTCGTATGTCGAAACCGTTAGTCGCCGTAATCGGCAGACCGAATGTGGGAAAATCCACGCTGTTCAACCGAATCGCGGGCAGGCGCATATCCATAGTCGACGATCGTCCGGGCGTTACACGGGACAGGCTTTACGCCGACGCGGAATGGCGCGGGTATAATTTTACCATGATAGACACGGGCGGCTTGGAAGTTAAATCCGACGACGAAATGTGGGGGCATATACGCCGTCAGGTGGAATTCGCCGCCGCGCGCGCCGACTTGATTCTCTTTATCGCGGACGGAAAGAACGGCTTGCTTCCCGAGGATTACGAGGTTGCGGATTTTATAAGAAAGACGAAAAAGCCGTGTATTTTGACCGTCAATAAGATTGACAATTTGGAGAACGAAAACGCCGTCTACGATTTTTACGCACTGGGATTGGGAACGCCGCTTTCGATTTCCGCAGAGCACGGAAAGGGAATAGGCGATTTGCTTGACGAAATAACCGCGTTATTAAAGGAAAAAATTCCGAGTGAGGAGGTTTCCGACCGTTTAAAAATCGCCGTCATAGGGCGGCCGAATGTCGGCAAAAGCTCTATCATAAACCGCCTTTTAAGCTTTGAGCGCGTTATAGTAAGCGATATCGCGGGTACGACGCGGGACGCTGTCGACACGGATTTTGAATACGGGGGAGTGAAATGCACGCTTACGGACACGGCGGGAATCCGCAAAAAGAAAAACGTGGACGAGGATGTAGAGTACTATAGCGTTTTGAGATCGCTTGAAGCGGTTCGCCGTTCGGATGCCGCGCTCATAATCGTTGACGCGTCGGAAGATTTGACGGAACAAGACATCCGCTTAGCGGGATATGCGCACGAGCACGGCAAGCCGTCCGTTATCGTTATGAATAAGTGGGACAGGGTGGAAAAGGATACTTATACGGTAAATAAATTCAATCTTATGCTTGGCGAGGAATTGAAATTTATGGACTACTTCCTGCCCGTATACGTTTCCGCGCTCAACGGAAAAAGAACGCAAAACATAATGCGCGAAGTTTTGCGCGTTTTTGAAAATTCCGAAAGACGAATCGGTACGGGAGTTCTGAACGATATAATACGCGAGGCGGTTTCCGTCAACGAACCGCCGTCGAAAAACGGCAGGAGATTAAAAATATACTTCGCGACGGAGGCGTCGGTTTCACCGCCGACTTTTGTGTTTTTTGTCAACGACGCGGAGCTTGTACATTTTTCTTATAAACGTTATTTGGAAAACAGTATAAGAAAGGCGTCGGATTTTTCGGGAACGCCGATTCGCCTCGAATTCAAAGCGAAAAACGAGGACTCGCCGTATGATTGATTTTTAATACGGTTACGGACTTATCGGAAAATTTTGAGCGGATCTAATTTAGGCGAAAATCAGGGTTCGCCGCGTTTATGAGGAAAAGAGGATGCTCGGAATATATAAACGGATTATGTATTATCGCCGGCGCAATACATAGATTTAAGCGCTTTTAAACGCCGTAGATTTAATACTTAAATAAGTCCGGCGGACCTTAAACATTTTTAAGCCATAATATATAAATGCGTTACGTATTACCGCTCTCGTGGTACTTAAACGGATTATGTATTCTCTTAAACGCGGCGAACGGCGATATCTAATTCGTTCATCGTTGCGGGAAAAACAATTGAAAAAGGACGGTAAAATATTTTGGCGGATAATTGCATATTGATAAGGTACGGCGAAATTTTTTTGAAGGGCGGCAACAGGTCTTTTTTTGAAAGCCTGCTTAAAAAGAATATAAAAGAGGCTTTGAACGGCTTGAAGTTTGAGCTTGGCTTGTCGCGGGCGCGTTATTATGTGAGCGGTTACGGCACGGACGACGAAAACGAAATTTTGAACCGCTTGAAGAGAGTATTCGGCATACATTCTTTGAGCGTGTGCGGAAAAATAGAAACGGATTTGGAAAAAATAAGCGCGTTGCTGTGCGAGCGGTTCGATAAAAGCGGCAGATTCCGCGTTTCGGTCAACCGCGCCGACAATAAAATCAAAAAAAGCTCTACGGAAATCGCGGGCTATCTAGGCGCGGAGCTTTTAAAGGCGCGGGGCGATTCGATCTCCGTCGATTTGAAAAATTTCGACTATGAGATAAACGCGGATATTCGCGAAAACGGATATACCTATCTCTTTTACGAAAAAATACCGGGTGCGGGAGGACTGCCCGTCGGTAGCTCGGGAAACGGTCTGTTGTTGTTGTCGGGCGGCATCGACAGTCCGGTAGCGGGATATATGGCGTTAAGGCGCGGCATGCGCGTGCATGCCGCGCATTTTTTCAGCTTTCCTTACACAAGCGTTCAAGCGAAGGAAAAGGCGGCGGATTTGGCGAAAATTTTGCGTTCCTACGCCGCCGAGCCGACGCTGTTTTTCATTATGTTTACGGGTATTCAGGAGGCGATTTACGAGAAATGCCCGAACGAATATTTGATTACTATTATGCGCCGTATGATGGTGCGCATCGCGGACAGGCTTTGCGCGGAACACGGCTTCGACGCTATTATAACCGGCGAAAATTTAGGACAGGTGGCTAGTCAGACAATCGAGAGTCTGACCTCGACGGGCGCGGTTACGGATAAGCCGATTTTGCGTCCGCTTATTTGCTTTGATAAGTCGGAGATTATAGCGGCGGCAAAAAAAATCGGCACTTACGACACAAGCGTTTTGCCGTTCGAGGATTGTTGTACGGTATTTTTGCCAAAAAATCCTATCATACGTCCGCGTTTGAAAGCGGTTGAGGAATTGGAAAAGGCTTTGAACGTGAACGAGCTTGTCGAGCAAGCCGTTTCGGAAATGACGGAGGTCGTGAAAATATAACGGCGGTATGCAGGCTTGGGAGATTTCACGCGGTGGAAAACTTTTTGTGAAGAAAAGCCCCCCATGTTCCTTTCTAAAAAGCTTCAACGGGTACATTCATCCTTTTAAAACTGCGCCGCACGATAAATATAAGGCGATTTTTATGCGGAACGATGCGTTCGTTGCCCGACGGTGCGTATTCAATGATAACGTCAAAAAATTCGACGATTATTTTTGCGCGGTTTCAATTCATAACTATTGTATTTTGTAAATTTATCATTGAAACCTTAATACCGACATTGATTGCATGCGGAATTTTTTCGTCTTTGAAGGCGTTCGCGCTAGTAAAAGACGGTACGGCGCACTCGTTTATGCGGCGGTAGGATAACGGCGGCGGGACGCTCGCGAGCTTCTAAACGGAACGGGATTTCGGTCTTTTCATATTCCGCAAAGTTTTTATCTTCCTCGAATTCGGGCAAGCCGCGCCGTTCGCGCGAGTATAGTCCGGGCGATTCAAGCAAGCCGCGTAATTCGGAAAAGGACAATTCGCGCAACTCGTATTCGTATTCGGACAAGAATAATTTGCGCGGGTCGGACGGCGGCAATTCGCGCAATTCAGGCAAAGCGTTCGTTTTGAAAATTTCCGTGCCTCCGTCGGTTTTAACGCGCGTAATTCCAGGCGGCTCGGTAAAATCGGCGGGAGGATTGCCGCAGTATAGCGCGGTCAAAATTTCCGCCGCTGTGAGCGTCGGATACGACCCGCCCGTGACGGAATTTGCAAGAGCGTTTTCGGCGGAATTAGATAGGTTGCCCTGCCATACAAGCAGGGAATGACACGTCGTGTAAGAGAGATTCCACGCGTCGTCGTTCAGCCTTTTATCGTCGGCGTTGGCTACCGTTCCCGTCTTTGACGCAACCGAAAAGGGAAGTCCCGAAAGGAATTTCGCCGTGCCCGACTTTGAGGTTTCGAGCAGTATGTCGGTCATAAAATACGCGTCCTCCTCGGATAACACGCGCTTAAACGAGCGACTTTTTTTGTATATGAGATTGCCGCCGCCGTCGTATATCCTTTCGATGAAGCCGAGCGGTCTGTAATTGCCGCCGTTTGCGAGCATGGAGTATCCCGAGAGAATCTCGATAGGTGTCAGTCCGTCGGTCAAGCCGCCCAAGGCTATGTTTAGATTGTCCGCGTCCGAAAAGCGGACATTCATCTCCGCTGCGAACTCTTTGCACCTCTTTACGGTCAGCTTGCCGAGAATGTCGACGGCGGCGACGTTAGAGGAATGCTTTACGGCGTTTCTCACCGTTGTAAGCCCCTCGTATTTGTCCTTATAGTTTGACGGAGAGTAACCGTTCTCAAAGGTCTTTTTTACGTCCTCTATCGGCGACGACGGCGTTATTATGCCGTCCTTAAAGGCGGGCGCGTACACGAACAGCGGCTTTGCCGCCGAGCCGGGTCGGCGCTTCAGTCCGTATATATTGAACGCGGCGTCCGCATAAAACGCGTTTATTCCGCCGTCGTGGTTGTCCGAGAGCATCGACATAACGTCGGGTTTTTTGCCGAACGAATTTGCCGCGAGGTATTTTTCGTTATTTAAAGCGTCCGCGAGGATTCTTTGCTTTTCGGCATCGTAGAACGTGTAAATTTTATATCCAGACGCTCTCAACGACCCGACGCTTAATCCCGTTATTTTCGCCGCCTCGCTAAAAACGGCGCCGATATAGGGTTCGCGCTCGGTTTCGGAGCGGATTTTTCCCGCAAGCGCGATTTTTTCCGCGCGCGCGGCCGCGACTTCGTCCGCCGACGCGTAGCCGCAATCCGCCATAAGCCGTAGAACTAAATTGCGGCGTTCATAAGATTTTTTTAAGTCCCGAATGGGAGAATACCTCGCGGGATTTTTTACGACTGCGGCGAGAACTGCGCACTCAGACAGAGAAAGCTCGCTTAACTCCTTGCCGAAAAAGCCGGCGGCGGCGGGCTTGACGCCGTAAATACCGCCGCCGAAATAGAGACCGTTCAGATACATCTCCATTATTTCCGACTTGGAATATTTTTTGTCGAGCTCTAGGGCGAGTTTTATCTCCTTGATTTTCCGTTCAAGCGTTTTTTCATGCGAAAGTTGCGAGTTTTTGACGAGTTGCTGGTTTATTGTGGACGCGCCCTCTTTGAAAGATAGGGTTTTCACGTCGTTTTTTATCGCGCCCGCTATCCTTATAGGGTCGATTCCGTTATGCTTGAAAAAGCGTTTATCCTCTATCGACACAAAAGCAAGCACAAGCCTTTTGGGAATATTCGCGTATTTTACGTACGAGCCGCCGCCCGTGTTTATGGGTGCGCCGAACGTGTCATAAACCGCGACGTCGTATTCGGGAGGAGCAAGCGCGGCGCGGTCTAACGATACCTTTGCCGACATATTCCAAAAAATCGCCGCCGAAAGTGTGATTAGGACGGAAAAAATAAGACACGCGGAGTATAAAATTTTTTTTACGAGGCGTTTTTTCGGCTTTTTCATCAGTTTTATTATAGCTTTTTTTGCGAATTTTATTTATATTTTGAAAAACAGTTGAAAAATTTTCGTATAAAATGTATAATAAAACGATAAGGAAACTTACGGGGAAAATCATGCGCTATCATATCGTTACATACGGCTGTCAAATGAACGTCCATGAGTCGGAAAAAATTGCCGGAATATTAAAAAAAGAAGGCGGCGAGCCGTGCGGCGGCGCGGATGACGCCGATTTAATCGTTTTCAACACCTGCTGTATACGCGATACCGCAGAAAAACGAGCTCTCGGCAATATCGGCGCGCTCAAAAGCCGCAAAAAAAACCGCAAGGATTTGATAATCGCCGTGCTCGGCTGTATGACGCAACAAAAGGGTTTCGCCGAAACGATGAAAGCGAAATTTCCTTTCGTCGACATAATTTTGGGAGCGAATAACCTCCACCTTTTGCCGTATTACCTCAAATTAAAGGACAAAAAAACCGCTATCGATATAAACGATAATCCCTACGACGTCAATATTTCCGTCGATACTTTCAGGACAAGCTTTCCGAACGCATGGGTCAACATAATGTACGGCTGCAACAATTTCTGTTCTTATTGCGTCGTGCCTTACGTCAGAGGCGCGGAGGTCAGCCGCCCGCCAGGCGATATTATAAACGAGGTCAAGTTCCTGATAAGCGAAGGATATAAAGAGATTACATTGCTCGGGCAGAACGTCAATTCATATAAATACGGAGATTACGGTTTTAAGCGTTTGTTGTCGGAAACTGCGGGTGCGGATAGAAAGTTCCGCCTGAGGTTTATGACGTCAAATCCTAAGGATTTCAATAAGGATATAATAGAAGTTATAAAAGCGTCCGACAATATCTGTAAGCATATCCATCTGCCCGTGCAATCGGGTAGCGACAGAATTTTGCGGCTGATGAACCGCAAATATACCGCCGCGCATTACATTGATTTGGTGGATTCCGTGCGGAGCCGTATCGGCGGCGCGCTTTTCAGTACGGACATTATGGTCGGCTTCCCGACGGAGACGGAGGATGATTTTTCGGACACGTTGAGTTTGGTCGAGAGATGTCGCTTTTCACAGGCGTTTACTTTCGTATACTCGCCGCGCGCGGGCACGGCGTCCGCGAATATGCGGGATTTAGACGCGGATGTGAAGAAACGCAGAATTACCGAGCTTATAAGGGTTCAAAACAAAATTACTAAGGAAATCTCTAAGAGCTTTTGCGGTACGGTTCGGGAGGTTTTAATCGAGGGCGAGGACAAGAAAGGCAATTTTATGGGCAAAACCGATAACGGCAGATTAGTCGTCTTTAAAAAGCGTTCGGGATACGGCGTAGGCTCTTTTGCGGACGTAAAAATAGCCGAATCGAAGTCGTCGTCGCTCACGGGCGAAATATGCGGAAGAAATTAAGGCGGCGGTTTGCTATATCATAAAAAAAACGGAGCTCGGAACGCTTTTTATGCAAGCGAGAATACCGCGTGACGCGAAGTATTCCGTATACGAGAATACTTCGACAACCTTTTTCTTTGTTTTTTTGCGCTCGTTTGCCTTATTTTTCTTCGTGCGGCAAATACCTTTGACGGATATACGAAAGTCTTCCGAAAATCCGAATTTTCTTATTTATGGATACGTTTTTTTAAATATGCGGTATTTTTTACGCTTTTAACGGGAGCTTCGGTTTTTTAAAAAACGCTGAAAAAACTAAACGCTAAAGCGAGATATCGTACCATACGGAAAGGCGACAAAATATAACGGCGATAAAATACGTAAAATAAACGGGAATCATATGAAAAACGAAAAAAAACTTTCCCCTATGATGACGCACTATATGACCGTGAAAGAACGATACCCCGACGCGATACTTATGTTCCGTCTGGGAGACTTTTACGAGATGTTTTTTCAGGACGCGGTCACCGCGTCCTCTATCCTCGATTTAACGCTTACGGGACGCGATTGCGGGCTTGAAAAGCGCGCGGAAATGTGCGGCGTGCCCTATCACGCCGTCGATACTTACGTGAAAAAGCTGATAGACAACGGCTGCAAAGTGGCGATATGCGACCAGATGAACACGCCGGAGGACGCGCGCGGAAAGCTTGTGGACAGAGAGGTCGTGCGCGTCGTAACGCCCGGCACCGTCATCGACGACACGCTTTTAGACGATAAAACCGCCGTGTATACCGCTTCGGTTTTTATAGATAAAACTCGCGTCGGGTTGGCTTACGCGGATATGGCTAGCGGCGAATTTAAATGCCGCGAGCTTGACAATCCTTATAATCTCGAGGATTGCCTGCTGAATATAAACGCCGCCGAAATCATAGCGTCCGACGCGGCTTGCGAATTTATGTTGTCTATGAAGTCCCTCGCGGCGGGCAGACTGGTAAAGCCGCAGAAATATCACGACTACGCTTACAAGTACGATAACGCCGAAAAGAAACTGAAAAGACAATTCAACGCCGTTTCTTTGGAGGCATTCGGGCTTTCGGAAAAACGATACGCCGTTGCCGCTGCGGGCGCGCTTATGGAATATTTTACGGAAACGCAAAAAAGAGGACTGCCGCATTTCAATAAAATCGTCTGCATTACGGAAAAAGACCGTATGCTACTCGACAATAACGCGCGGCGCAATCTTGAATTGACGGAGACCGCCCGCGAAAGAAGAAAGGTCGGGACACTCCTTTGGCTACTCGATAAGACGGTCACAAATATGGGCGCGCGCAAAATGAAGGAGGTCATTGAAAATCCGCTCTTAAATTCCACCGAAATAAACGGGAGATTGGACGCCGTCGACGAGTTCGTTAAAAACGCAAGACTTAGAGACGGGCTTGCCGCCGGCCTTAAAAGGGTTCGAGACCTTGAACGGCTGTCCGCGAAAATTGCCTACGGAAATCTCAATCCGCGCGATTGCGCCGCAATCGCGGAAACTTTGCGCGAATTGCCGGCGATTAAAAAATCGCTCGCGTCCTGCCGTTCCGAATTGCTGAAAAAGAGCGCGGATAAAATTATGCCGCTTCCCGAAATCGGCGGGCTTCTTTTGCGGGCGATAGCGGAAAATCCGCCCGCGCTTTTAAAGGACGGCGGATACATAAACGACGGCTACAACGCGGAACTTGACGAATACAGAAATATCAGAAAAAACGGAAAGGCCCTGATCGTCAACCTCGAAACCGCCGAGCGCGCCGCTACGGGAATAAAAAATCTGAAAGTAGGCTTTAATAAGGTTTTCGGATATTACATAGAGGTAACTAGCCAATACAAAAATCAGACTCCTTTCAGGTATATAAGAAAGCAGACTACCGTGAACGGCGAACGCTACGTTACGGAAGAATTGAAGGAGCTGGAAGATAAAATTTTGAGCGCGGAGGAGCGGAGTCTCAAAATCGAGGCGGTTTTATTCACGGAGATAAAATCCGCGCTCGTCGTCGTCATTCCCGAGCTTCAGATCACCGCGTCCGCGCTTGCGCTCTGCGACGTGCTGCTCTCGTTTGGCGAGGTCTCCGCGATCCACGGCTTTTCGCGCCCCGTCATAAACGAGAGTATAAAAGAAATCAATATAACCGGAGGCGCGCACCCCGTAATCCGCGCGCTCATAAGCCGCGATTTTATCCCGAACGATGTCCTTCTCGATTGCGGCAAAAATCGCACGCTCATAATAACCGGTCCCAATATGGCGGGCAAAAGCACGTACATGCGTCAGGTCGCCGTGATAACCGTTATGGCGCACATAGGCTGTTTTGTGTCTGCGGTCGCGGCCAGAATATCGCTCACGGACAGAATCTTTACGAGGGTGGGCGCGAGCGACGACCTTGGGTTGGGGCAGAGCACATTTATGACCGAGATGATAGAGGCTTCGGCAATCATAAATAACGCGACGGAAAACAGCCTGCTCATACTCGACGAAATCGGGCGCGGCACGTCCACATACGACGGGATGTCCATAGCGTGGGCGATACTTGAGTATATCTCAGGACATATAAAGGCAAAAACGCTTTTTTCCACGCATTATCACGAAATAGCCGAGCTCGAGGGTCTGTTAGAAGGCGTAAAAAATTATAAAATACTCGTCAAAGAGGTTGGAAACGGCATACAATTCCTTTACAAAATAGCGCGCGGAGGCGCGAACAAAAGCTTTGGCGTCAAGGTTGCGTCTCTTGCGGGGCTACCGAAAGAGATTATAGAAAGGGCGGAGGTTTTGATAAAAAGGCTTGAAGCCTCCGATATAAACAAGGATACGAACGCGCTTATGCTGAACGGCGTTTCGCAAAAAAACGCAAAGCAAATCAGCTTTATCGAGGAAATCGGCGATAAAGAAAGGGTAAAAAATGAAATTTTCAACATTATAAAGGATACGAATCCCGACACTTGTTCTCCGTTGCAAGCATTGACAATTTTGACGGAATTGAAAGAAAGAACGAAAGGTATAAAATGAAACCGATATAAAAATAAGAATATTTCGTTTTTGAGGCGTTTTTTGCGTCGGGATATTGCGGAATACTTCAAGCGAGAGAATACTAAATCCGCTTATGTCAAAACCCGGAGGGTGTAATCGGAGCTAATGAATTATACGCTATTTGAAAATCACAACGAATGGAAAAAGGAAAAAATTATGCCCGATATAAATATTTTGGACAGCTCGGTATATAATAAAATTTCAGCCGGCGAGGTTATAGAAAGACCGCGCTCGGTCGTGAAAGAGCTTGTGGAAAACGCCGTGGACGCTGGAGCGACGCTCGTAACGGTAGAGATCTCGGGCGGCGGAATAAGGTCGGTCAGAGTCTCGGACAACGGCTTCGGCATCGACGAGGCGAATCTCAAAAAAGCCTTTCTGCCGCACGCCACAAGCAAAATTCTGCGCGCCGAGGATCTTGAAACAATCTCGTCGCTAGGCTTCCGCGGCGAGGCTTTGGCGAGTATAGCCGCCGTGGGAATCGTCGAGATAGTGTCTAAAACGGACGCGCAGGACGCGGCTTGTAAAATGGAAGTAAAGGACGGGATTTTTGGCGAAATCACGTATACCGCCGCCAACCGCGGCACGAGTATCACCGTAAACGATCTGTTCTACAACGCAAAACCCCGCTTGAATTTTTTGAAACGTCCGAAAACGGAGGAAAATTACATATCGGCGCTGATGGCGAAATTTATTACGGCTTATCCGGACATATCTTTTACCTATAAGGCGGACGGCGAAATCGTGTATAAAACGTCGGGAGCGGGCTTGGAGAACGCCGTTTACGAGGTGTACGGCAGGGAACTTTCCGACAATTTGATGAGCGCGGAATACTACGCGAAAGGGAGTATTCTGAGGGGCTATATTTCTATTCCGGGTTATTATAAGTCCAATAAAACCTATCAAACCGTGTTCGTGAACGGCAGAATTGTGGAAAGCGCGCTGATTTCCGCGGCGGTTTCTAAGGCTTACGGCGAAAATATTATGAAGCATTGTTTTCCGATTTTTATTTTGGACATAATTCTGCCTTTCGACACGGTGGACGCCAACGCGCATCCGACAAAAAATGAGGTCAGATTTGCCGACGATAAGGAGGTGTTTTCATTCGTGTTCAGGGCGGTTCGCGAGCGAGTAAATCTTTTTATCGCGAACGGCGAAAAAAAATCCGCGCCTTTAACTGATGAAAATGATGTAAATGACGAAGACGAATACGGAAGAAACAGAAATGAAAAATCCGAGAACGGCGACGAGGGTATCGGCTGGACCGATGCGAAAGGTGCAAGCGGTGTAAACGAAACGAACGGTACGGAGCGAATTGCGGCTAAAGGATCGGTGCGGATTGCCGGGCAAATCGGAAACAAGCCGCCGTATAACGTTAACCTCGACGCCGTAAAAAGGTTCGGGCGCGGTTCGCTTTCTTTCGGTGCGTTGCGGAATTCCGCGAAAAACCGACTGAACGATAATGCCTCGCCGATTGCGATACCGCGCGATTTCTTTACCGATTACGGTTGTAACAATACCGACTCCGATTATAACGCGGCGGCGGAAAACGGCGGTAAAATCCAAGAAAGATCCGGTTCGAATACGGCATATTCGGAGAACGCGGGCGGCGGAGCGGCGGTAAAAAACGACGGCATTGGGATTCGGGACGCATTCGGTCAGAAGAGGACGCATACGGAAAACGCGGACGCTTTCGGCGGTATGAATAATTATAACTCAACCGGAGCGGAGCGTTCAAACGGCGAGGTCTTAGCTGACACGGATATATCTGCCGCATACGGAACACCGCCGAAAAAAACGGCTAATCCGAACGCACTTGATTTCATTAAGCACGGCAGGCGCGTAGGGCAAGTTCTCGGATGTTATATAATATTCGAGTATTTTAACGAGGTGTATTTGGTGGATCAGCACGCCATTCACGAGCGCGTAAATTATGACAGATTGAAAAGCCGTCAAAGAACGGCGAACAGTCAAATATTTTTGGAACCCTACATATTCCGCGTCAATCACGCCGAAAAAAATATTATCGACGGCTTGCGGGAATATCTCGCGGAACTCGGCTTCGACATCGAATATTTCGGCGGTAGCGATTATAAAATTTCAGCCGCGCCCGTTGACGTCGATTTGAAAAAATTTATCGCGGATTTGCTCTCCGAAGTCAGAGACACGAGGCAATCGAGAGACTACTTGGAGGAAAAAATAATTCAAACCGCCTGCAAAAGCTCGATAAAATCGGGCGACGTCCTGAACGACGCGCAGCTTGGCGAGCTTGTCGGAATGCTGAAAAACCTCGATATCGCGCCGACATGCCCACACGGCAGACCCGTTTTCGTCAAGCTCACGAAAACGGAACTCGATAAAATGTTTAAAAGAATAATATGAAAATTACCGTCTGCAACACTGAAATGCACCCCAAAAGTTATACACTTAAATAAAAAAGATTTTAAACGATTTTTCCGTCGGCGAGATTTACGATTCTGCCGGCGTAAGCCGCCATTCGCGCGTCGTGCGTAACCAAAACGATAGTTTTACCCTTGTCCGTATTGAGTTTTTTTAATATTTCCATTATTTCAAAAGCCGATTTCGAATCCAGGTTACCCGTCGGTTCGTCCGCTAAAATCACTTCGCTCTCGTTAAAGAGGGCGCGGGCTATCGCGACGCGCTGACGTTCGCCTCCGGACAGCTTGTTTATTTTTTCGTTTTTCTTTTCAACGATTCCAAGCTCCGTTAAAAGCGCGTCGATTTTTTCCTTATTATTTTCAAATTTCCCGCCTATCCAATAGGGTAGCAATATATTCTCCTTTACGTTCAGTTCGGGCATAAGGTTGTAAAACTGAAATATAAAGCCTATTTTCGACAGCCGTATTTTGCTTTGCTCCTTGTCGCCGAGCCGCGCGGCGTTTTGCCCGTCGAATAAGATCCGCCCTCTCGTGACCGGCTCCAACAAACCTATATTATAAAGTAACGTGGATTTGCCCGAGCCGCTGGGTCCCATAACCGCGACGAATTCACCCCGCTTGATTTCGAGGTTTATATCGCTGAGCACCTCTCGCGAGTCGTATTCCTTAAACAAATTTTCAACTCTTATATCCATACGGTCTTTATTCACCCTTTGAAAGATTCACGATCATTTTTTGTTTCAGGCATATTTTCGCGGCGAGTTTTGTGGCGGCGAATACGACGGCGGCGAAAACCGCCGCGTATACGAGCAGATCGGACGGCGAAAGTTTCAATACGACGACGAAGTCGCCGAAATAGCTTTGGAATATTACGCCGACTATTTTTATGAGGAAAACGGAGTAAACCAGGGCGACCGCCGCGCTTATTATAAGCGAAATTAAGAACTCGAATATTAACGTTCCGTCAACCTTCGACCTTGTGCCGCCCATACATTTCAGCAGTAACAATTGGCTTTTCCTTTCGTTTATTTTGACGTAACATATATTGGCGAGCGCGATAACGACGACGATCAGAATCACGGCGTTTAATACGTTAAGCATCGTCTCGGTTTCTTTCATAATGTCGAAATAACTCTCTTTTATGGACCGGTTTGTAATTACGTTGTATTGCCCCCGCCCGAACTGTTCCTTTAAAACCGCGTCGACAGTCCGGCTGCCGCCGTTTTTATCCTTGACGAACAATATGTTGCGGCCGATATCCGTGTCGAGGTTTTCCGCGACCATACCGTAATCGAAAATAACGAGATTCTGAAAAACCAAGTCGCTTTCGATAACGCCGCAAACCCTGAGAAGCTGCGAGAACATAGACTCTACGAACGTATTGCCGAGTTTTAAATTTTTGACTTTCGCATAATCCTCGGTTATGATGCAATTATATAAGGGAAAGACGCTGAAAACCCCGTCTTCTTTCCATACCTCTTTCAACTCCTTAGAGACCGTCTCTCTGTTTCCCGCGACAAACTTGAGACCGTAGTTCGCGAAAAAACCGTCGGCGTGCACCGCGAGAAAATTTTCTCCGTAATTTGCCGAATTCGGTACCCTCGCGAAAACGCCGTAATCGTAATAGATAAAGTCCGAAAGACCGCTCACGGCGTTCATTTGGGTCTCCGAAAAGCCGTATTCCTCCGCCGTGTTATATACGACGTAGTCGAATTTGTAAAGGCTGTCCACGTTTTTATCGACGGAATCGCGGTAGCCCCGCGTCAGGCTGCCGACGGTCAGCGCGGCTATCAGGCTCAGCGCGACGATAAAAATTCCCGCAGAGTTTTGAATTCTGTTTTTACCGAACATTTTAAGGGACAATTGCGGTTTTTTTAAGCTCTTTTTTTCCGAGATAAGACCGGCGGCTTTTCCGATTATTTTTATTATGAAAGGAATTATCAAGTATACGCTGAACATAAAAAGGGCTATCATTCCCAATAACAACGCCGTATTTTCCTTTAAAAATTCGTTAAAAAAATCATCTCTCGAAAAAAACAGCGCGACCTCGGCGACGAAAACCGCGACGCCCAGCGCGAAATTCAGGGGTTCGTTGACGCGTTTTTTTCTTACGGTATCCTCCGCGTCGTTATATTTGATCATTTGGGTGATTTTTTCCGCGCTCGATTTTACTATATGGGCGACGGACGCGGCGCAAGGCATAACGACGCCGAGTACGGCGGAGGTTATCAGCGCTTTAAGATTAAGGAAATTAAGCGGCATATCGGAGGGGAGCTTATAGCCTATTTCGAACGTTCTCATAAGCAGTCCCGTCAGCCCGCCGCCCAAAAAGACGCCCGCAACGACTGCGGACGCGCCCAGCAAAAAGCTCTCGGATAAGTACAGCGCGGTAAGCCTTTTTTCCGAAACGCCGAGTGAACGGAGCAAGCCGCTCGTCCGCATACGGCCGTTCAGCAGAATTTTATACGTTATGACTATCAGAAAAAAGCCCAAAACCGAAACAACGGTTTTGAACACGTCCAAAAGTAAGGAGGCGGTCTCGATCATCGCCTCCTGATTTTTCATTAAATCGCCGAAAGTATATACGGTGCTACCGTAACTAGCATAATCTTTCGCCTTCTCATCAAGTTCCTCCCCCGTATAATTGCAGTCCACAAGAATCGTGTTGTAATTATAGGACAGCCCGAACAGCCCGATCAAATATTCGCGCGATATATAAACCGGCGGCACTCCGAAAACGTATTCCCCGAGCGGTATGTCTCTTATGACGCCCGCGACGGGCAGTTCGACGGTTTCTCCTCCCGCGACGATACTTACGGCGGCTCCCCCGCTAAGCCCTAACTTTTCGAGAACGGACTCGGTAACGATTATCCCGCCGCTCCCGTAAAACGCGGCGTTATCGGCAAATTCTCCTCCGAAAACGTACTCGTATCCGAAAAATACGCTTTCTTCCGCGAGGTCTATGCCTATGAGGCAGACCTCCGCGTTATCCGGCTGAAGCCTTACGCTTTGTTTGTTTCTGTATAGAAATCCATTGCTGTCAGAAAAGACCTCTTTCGCCGTTCTTATATCGGCGTCGCTTATTTCGACGTCCTCTATAACCGTGTCGACCCTGCCGAAAATCATATCCGCGCTGTTATTAAAATTTTCCAGCAGACTGTCGGT